>NZ_JAMYUQ010000011.1:0-271801 GCF_040323095.1 Mesorhizobium sp. M0058 | reverse complement strand
AAGCCATGGCGACCGCGCTGCTGTGGCTGCTGGCGAGCCCCGAGCGCGTCATGCCGAAACTCTCGATCGAGGAAGAGGCTGCCGAACAGAAGCGCGTCGACATCGCCCGCAAAGGCCGCGAGAACGCGAAACGGCGACGGCTTATCAAGGCGGCCGGCGACAGCCAGGCCGTCGCATAGGCCCGAGCGGTGCCTCAACGTTCGCACAAGCCCCAAGATGTAGCTAAGTTTGGCAAAATATAGGAGGATGGACCCTATGGCCGAAACCTCGATTGAATGGACCGACGCGACGTGGAATCCGGTGGCGGGCTGCACGATCCTGACTGCTGGCTGCACGAATTGCTATGCGATGCGTATGGCCGCGCGTCTCGAGGCGATGGGTATGGAGAAGTACCAGGGGCTGACACGCAAGACCGGTGGCCGAGCGAAATGGACCGGTAAAGTCGTCACCGACTCAAAATCACTGGCGATCCCTGCAACCTGGTCAAAGTCGCGTCGGGTGTTCGTCAACTCAATGTCCGACCTGTTCCATATCGACGTGCCGGCAGATTTCATCCGCCAAGTCTGGACTGTGATGGAGCAGACGCCGCGGCATACATATCAAATTCTGACGAAGCGCCCAGCGATGATGGCTGAGGTCCTGAGTCGCGGGGACTTTCCTATTCTGCCGAACGTTTGGCTTGGGACCAGCGTGGAAGATAGTCGCGTGCTCGATCGCCTCGACGACTTGCGCCGCGTGCCGGCCGCAATCCGCTTCGTCTCGCTTGAGCCCTTGATAGGCTCCGTAGCGGGCGCCAACCTGACCGCCATCCACTGGGCGATTGTCGGCGGCGAGTCGGGGCCGGGCGCTCGCGATATGGATCCGCGTTGGGTCGACGAGATCGAGACGATGTGCCGGCGCAGCGGAACGGCTTTCTTCTTCAAGCAGTGGGGCGGCCGCAACAAGAAGGCGACAGGCCGGACGCTTAATGGTCGAACTTACGATGAGATGCCCCGCTTGAGTATATGACTGCCGAACTTGCGTGCCAGGCCTAATGCTCGCGGATCGTCGTTCGACACCGCAAAAAAGAGCGAAAACAATTGGGGGCGACGGCGTACCGGCAGCGCGAAAGGTTCGAGAACCAATGGAAATATGGTGAGTAGTCGCCTCCGCACATAAGCCTCAAGGCCGGCGACGTCAGCATGACGCTGCCGGATTTCCGGTTGTTCAAGACCGCTGAAAATATCGTGTTGGCCCTGGTCAACCGAACTGTACAGCTCCTGTTCCCAAGCGTCCGTGCCGAGCATTCGGGTGAGCGCTCGACGTTTCGTCGGATCGACAGCCTCGATATTTCGGGCCGCCTGCCGATACAGGCCCGAAAGAGAAAACAGATACCACACGTCCACAGCTTTGGTATTAGCGATTGCCTGCAGCGTCTCCCACTCAACCTGCATTCCATACGGGTCAAGAAACATCACCGCTCTGGTGCTTCGCCAATCCGCCGCACGCAAAGCATCTGGGATCAGTTTGTTGGCGTCGCCGGCTAGGACAAGGATATCGCGGTCGCTATGAGCCTCGCGGAGCGCCATGAGCGCAGCGACATGCTTCGGCAACGCGTCCATTAAGAAGATTTTGTCGAACCTCGGCTCGATGTCGATGGCTATCGTGGCCGAGCCCCTGCGTTGCTCAACGCGCTCGGGATACCCTTCAGTCAGGAAGTCGGCCTCTTTGCCTGGGATCTTGACCGACCACGTCCCGGTGCCAGCAAATGCGTCGAAATACCAGAGCCTACGGAATTTCCCCCGAAGAGCTTTCGTGTAGGTTTCAAGGTACTCTCGAACGAGCGATAGCTTGATTTCTGTGTCTGCTGTCCCGAAAAAATGCGTCGGATCTGACATTTGTGAAGCGCCCGCTCTCGGCCAGGTGTGCCGGGAAGGCCCGATCGATCCGAGAGCTGGTAATTACGCACGGCGCGCCAGTCGGCGCAAGGCGCCCGGCAATGGGCCCGGTAGCCTTAGCCGCTCCCGACGATACCGCTGTCAGCTTTGTGCGCTCTTGCGCAATCTCACCCCGGCGCCGCCGCCGTTCTCCGGGATTAACTCGACGCCGGCGGCCTCGAGGGCGCGTCGAGATCGCGCGCAAGGGGCGCTAGAACGCGAAGCGGCGACGGATCAAGGCTGAATCAGAAAAGGCCGCCAGGTTTCCCTAAGCGGCCTTTCCAGGTGTCCGTGGTGGTTCCAACATTAACGGGCGATTTCAGACCCTCAACCTGGGGGCCTAACTCCCAGGAGCGCTCTACTCGGGAACCGCTGCTAATCGGGGCTGCAGCTGCTCAGCTACCCGAACCGAGGCGCCAGCCGAAGCCAGCTCCACGGACTAATCAGGAATACCGCAGGTGGCTGGCTTTACGCAATCGAATTGACGCGCATCAATGGGTTATCCCCAGGGGGGAGTTTCGCTTGTGCTTGACGAGAATCGGTGCGGAGAGCATCGTGTCCGTGGGCTTAGTAACCCGGACCTGGATACGGCGGCGCAACCCTTGGCGGGGCGGCTTCACCGAATAGCGTAGGAAGCCTGCACGGCTTCTGTGCGTATGTGGTGCGCCTTGGCGGGCGTCCCAACTCGGCTTTTATGGCCGGGGGCGGACGCCATGTCCAGAGGGAAACCTTAAAAGCGATCCGGCTTGTCTTCCAGGCAAGTTACTAACCCCCGGCTGCCGCGCCCGCTGCGCGGTGCGGGCCTTAGTAAGCCCTTACCTGGGGACACTTCAACATGACATCAGAGGCAACAACCATCGACCGGCGGCGCGTGCTGTTCGGTGCGGGGACAGTGGTCGCGGTATTGGGCGCCATTCCAGCCGCAGCGGGGCCAGGACGAGCGATCGGCGCTCCGGAGGTCCCAGACACCGCGCCAACCCTTCCGCAGCCACCTCTGGCGCGCCTGCATGCCCTGCATGATGAACTTTGCGAACTGGTCGGGGCACGTAACCAGCACTGTGGCGGCAAGTGGGAGTTGCGCGTCCGTGCACCCGCTGGCGACGGCTATCCTCCGATCGTCTATATGAACGTCGGATCGATAGCGCCGAGGGATCGCTTTGAGATGGCACGGCGCGAATTTATCGACGCCACGAAAGCGATGCATCCTGGTATCCATCTCTGGACCGTCCACGGCGAGGACTTCACTGGTGATCTCCCTGGATTTTCACTGATCTACGGGCAACGAGTGCAGGCCTAACCCGCCGTCGGCCCGCCGTCGAAAGGCGGCGGGCTTCAGCCCGCGAAAACCAACCCCACCGCAATTCCGACGCCGATCGCAATGCCGGTGGTTAAG
Source organism: Mesorhizobium sp. M0058 (assembly GCF_040323095.1). Classification (NCBI taxonomy): domain Bacteria; kingdom Pseudomonadati; phylum Pseudomonadota; class Alphaproteobacteria; order Hyphomicrobiales; family Phyllobacteriaceae; genus Mesorhizobium; species Mesorhizobium sp. M0058. The sequence continues at coordinate 268,492 of NZ_JAMYUQ010000011.1, read as the reverse complement.
TTCCCTGCCAGGCGCAGCGCCCAAGCCATCGCGACATCGCGCCAGTGCCGTTCTGGCAACGAGTGGAGAGCGTCAATCAGATCGTCGAAAACCCTATCCACGATGATCTCCCGTGCTATCTCACCTTCAACTGCGTGACGTTCTCAGGTCGCTTGATCCCGGCGACGATCTGCTCGAGCAGCAACGCCCATGCGTCGAGCGCACGCCGCTTCTCAGGCAGATAGTCGTTGTGATCGTAGTGCTTGCCTGTGACCGCCGCAGCACCGCCCGTATCGCCGGCATGGGCGATGATCTGCGAGACGATGAAACGGGGAAAGCCGATTCGCTCGCTGGTGAGCAGCGTGGCGCCAGTACGCCGCAGATCATGAGGGGTGGCCGCGCCTATCTTGACCGCCTCGACAAGTCGCTTCATCGCCCGCGAGAACGCCCGCCGGTCTAGCGGCTGGTCGTCTTCCGATCGAGGTGACGGAAACACATAGTCGCTGCCATTGCCTTCAACTGCGGCCTGCGCCTCGTCGAGCAGCGCAAGAGCGGCGGCGCTGAGTGGCACCATGTGCGCTTTCTTCCCCTTCATGCGCTCGGCCGGGATAAGCCAGGTCTTGGCTGCGCGGTCGATCTCGGCCCAGCGCATGCCGACCACCTCACCGCCACGCTGCAGGGTCACCGCCGCCATTCTGAGCGCGATACCCATCAACAGCGAGAGAGCCAGGTCGTCGACGTCCTGTGGCCGCTGGCAAGCTCGCCAGAAGGCTTTGAGGTCATCATCCTTGATCACCGTCGTCCCGACCTCTGGCGCCGCCACAGCGATGTCATGCGCCGGGTTGTGATCGATGACGCCTTCGCGTACTGCGAAGCTCATCAACTGGCGGATGATGTTCCGGCAATGCCGGCCGTTGGACTTGGCGCGTTTCCCCTGCTTGGTCACAAATTCGCGGATCTCAATACGCGTGATGCTGGCAACCGCGCTGTCGCCGAATTTCGGTTTGACCAGCTTGTCGAAGATGCGTTGTTCTTCGGCGATCGTGCTGGCACGCTTCGGGGCCGACTTCGGGCCTCCTTTGTGAGTCCCCTCTGCCGCCGCGATGAAATAGGCGTCGGCCAGGCCGGAGAGCTTGTGTAGGTGCTTACGACGTTGCTCGGCCTTGCTGGCACGATCGAGAGCCACGACATCGGTTCCAGTGGCGACGAGGCCCTTTGCCTTCCGTGCCTCGTCCCGCGCCTTCGCGAGCCCGACAGACGGGAAATAGCCAAGGTTCTTGCGACGGTGCTCGCCGGCGGCGTTGCGGTAGCGCACGGACCACGACCGAACGTCCTTGTCGGTGACCCGGAAGATCAGGCCGGCCTCGACGTCGTCGCGAATTTCAAGCCGCTTTCCATTCACTGGCATGGCATTCTTGACGACATCATTTGTCAGTTTCGACATGGAGCAAATTCTCCGGGGGCACACCGGGGGCACAAAAATGTTGCGCAACATCGCTTTTCCTTGCACATTGTCGCACACAAAGCAATTCAGCAAGTGGCGGTATTGCAAGGTTTCCGGGGATTTCGGGGATGGCTTCGCACAAGCTCGCACGCAGGCGTTCCCAGACTACGAATCTGGGGGTCAGGAGTTCGAATCTCTTCGGGCGCGCCATTTCCGCCGAAACTGTGATTTCCTGCGATCCGCTAGCCGGTCTTGGGCTCACATATGAAGAGCAGGTCGCGGAACACGTTGCCGAGCACCGCCTCATTCGAGTGCTGGAGAACTGGACGCCGCTTATTCCAGGCTTCTTCATGTATTACCCCAGTCACCAGCATCAGCCTGCCGCACTAACTGCGCTAGTCAACGCGCTGCGGTGTTCTTGAAATGGGCCGGTATGCGGCGACCGTTATTCCGCTTTCCCGGATCAGGGCCCAATCGGCCTCGCCCCAGCCAGATACCGCTCATTGTCGAACGGCTCGGCGTGGGTGCTGTCCGGGCTCCACATGTGGCGGTGGGTCTCGGTAAGATTGCCGAGATAGACATGCAGTGCGCCTGAGCGGGCGCTGCCGGTGTTGGCGACCGCGTGCACAGTATCAGGGGTCATGTGCACCACGGCGGGCGCCGCGATGTCGTGGCGTTCCGGCGCATCGATCTCGCTGCCGTCAACGGGATAGATGAAGTTGGTCTCGCTACCCTTGTAGATGCCGATCAGCGCATCCATCAGATGGTTGTGCGGCGGGTACTGCAGGCCGGGCGACAGCGTGATGTGGTAGATGGTCAAGTCAGGGCTGGCATGCAGCAGCACCTCATCGTCGTGTTCCTCATGCGCGAGCACGCCTGATGCATGGAAGCGATCGGTGTGTTCGCGCAGCACCGCCTTGACCCGTTCGAAGGCATGAGCACCTTTGGCTGCGTTGACGATATCGGCGGTTACGGCGTAGAGAGGCGAGTTGGCGGCAAGAGACATTGTCGTCATCTCCATTGGGAAGCTCAATCAATACAACTGAGATGCTCAGGCTAGCGAATGCCGGCAGACCCGTCAACCGGATGGTCGAAACCGGCAAGCAGACTACGCGGGCAGACCACGCGGGCAGACCACACGGGCAGACCACACGGGCAGGCAGATATGGCTCTTCCGAAATCAGTGTCACCGTCCGCCGTCAAGGCGCCGTCGACCGCCGACATATTGCGCAGCGAGGAAGCTTATGAGCAGCTGAAGAGCGACATCGTCGCCTGCGTCCTGCAACCCGGCGAAAGCCTGACCGAAAAGCAGATCGGCGACCGCTACCAGATCAGAAAGGCGACGATCCGCTCGGCTTTGGCCCGCCTGACGCAGGAAGGGCTGATCAAGAGCGAGCCGCGCCGCGGCTATGTCATCGCACCGCTTAGCCTGCGCGACGTCAACGAGATCTTCGACGTCCGCAGCCTGATCGAACCGGAAGTGTTCCGGGTGGCCGCGGCAAACCTCACCGAACGCGGGCTCGACGACATCAGGCTGGCGGCGCAGAAGGTGCTGAAGCCGGAGACGCTGCGCAGCCATGTCGCCTTTCTGGCGGCCGACCGCGCCTTTCGCCTGGCCCTGGCCGAACTCTCCGGCAATCTGCGGCTGGTTCGCCTGCTCGACCAAACGCTCGACCAGTCGGAGCGTGTCCTCCATCTCGGCTTCAAATCGCGCGACTTCACGCAAGCGATCATCGGCCAGCAGAAGGAGTTGGTGCTTGCCTGCGAGCTGGCCGAAGTCTCGGCCATCGCAAAGCTTGCCCGCTCGCAGTGCCTGTCGCTCAAGAAGCAGGTGCTCGAGGCCTTGCTCGCCGGCTCCAAGCTGCAGGACGCCAATTTGCAAAGCTTCGCCTGAGGCGCGAAGCCCGCGCTCTCTGGCCGATGCTTACTCGTCGATGAAGCGGATGTCCGCATCGGCAAGGCAATAGGGCGCGTAGCGGAAATCGCGGATATGGCTGACCTTTCCATCCTGCCAGTCGACCAGCATGAAGCCGCGCACGGCGTCATCTCCCGCTTGCGGGCTGCGGATCAGGATGGCCGGCCTGCCGTCGACGAAGCCGAGCGACAGCGCCCAATCCTGGACACGGTCGTAATTGCCGAAATAGTTGGAAACCTGCGCCTTGCCGCGCATGCGGGTGCGATTGACGACTTCAAGCTGGATGTCCTCGGCGATCAACGCGCGCACGGCGTCGAAGTCGCGCGCGTTGAACAGGTCGACATAGCGGCGCAGGCGCCGCTCGTCACCGGCGTCGAGTTTTGGGGCAGGCGCCTGCTCGTCCTGTGACGCCAGCAGGCGCAGCTGCGACCGCCCGCGATGCAGCGCTGCCTTGGTCGCGGCCAGCGTCGCGCCGGACACTTCGCAGGTTTCGTGCAGGCTGAGGCCAAGCACGTCGACAAGGATCACGGCGCTGCGCTGCACTGTTGCCAGCTGCATGAAGCTTCGCAGGCTGGCGGCGGTGGCGAGCCTCGCATCGGCGCTTGCGGAGGGGTCTTCGATCGTCGTCATGTCGGTCTCGCTCATGCGCGCCTGCTCCCGCTGGCGCCGGCGCAGATGATCCTGCGCGGCATTGTGGGCTATGCGGAACAGCCATTGCTCCGGACGCTCGACCGCGGCGTCGCCGTCGATGGCCTGCAGTGCCTTGATCAGTGTCTCCTGGACGATGTCCTCGCCATCGATCACCGAGCCGGCCATGCGGGCGCAGTAGCGGTGCAGCTTCGGTCGCAAGGAGCCGAGCATCGCCTCCAGGGCAACGCGGTCGAGTTTTGCTGTGTTCATCCTGTCCGTTCCCAAAATGCCGGTCTTTGCATTCAAGCCGGCACGACCTCGCCGGCCAGCATACGATAATTGCCGACGATCTTTGCCGGCGATCTGGCAAGCGGCGTCGAGCGGCGTCCGGCATGATCGGCGCTGAAGGCCTTGAAGGCTGCGAGCCCGGTCAGGCCGTCGCCATCCTGGCTGACAAGATGGATGAACTCGCCATTCTCCAGTTCCAGGACGAGGTAGCGCACGGATTGCGGCTTCGTGTCGTCGAGTGCCTCGAACACCTGTGCAACCAGCATACGGTTCTCGGCGATGCTTTCGTCCTTCACGCCGTAGCGGACGAGATTGTAGCCCATTGTCGTCTCCTATTTTTCAACTCTGCACGGAGAAGACGTTTCGCGACCTCGAAAAGATTCGTCGGCCGGCGAATCTTTTCGATCGTCCGGATCGTCTTTCCCGTCGACGGCTGCGCGGCAGCCATCGAGGAGCAGGAGAGATCCATCATGCACATCCAGTTTGCCGAATTGCCGGTGTTTGACCAGGACCGCGCCAAGGCCTTCTACACCGGCCATCTTGCTTGCCAGGTGGCGGAGGACCAGCTGATGAGCGACAGCGGCTGGCGCTGGATCGAGCTGACATTTCCCGGCGCCGTCACCAATTTGCATTTCGTCAAACGCCCCGATGACACGCCGGGCACTGAGCCCGTGCTGGTGCTCGTTGATGGCGATGTCGAGGCAACGGTCGCGGGCCTGAAGGCGCGCGGCGTCGAAATCATCACCGAGCCGCAGGAAGCGCCTTGGCAGCCGGGCCGCACGGTCGCCGAATTCCGCGACAGCGAGGGCAACCGCATGGTTGTCGCCAGCAAATGATCGGACCCGGCGCAAAGCCGAACTTTGACATGAGAACAACAGGAGAGATGGACATGACCCCCCAAACGTCGACGCTGAAAGTACCGGGCGCCAGCCTCTATTATGAGATGCGCGGTTCCGGCCCCGTACTGTTGATAATCCCCGGCGGACCGCAGGACGCCGGCGTCTTCGCCGATGTCGCGGGCCACCTCGCCGACCGCTACACGGTGGTCGCCTATGATCCGCGCGGCAATTCGCGCAGCACCTTCGACGGAGAGCCGCAAGAGCAGGACCTTGATGTCCATGGCGACGATGCCGCGCGATTGATCGAGGCGCTTGGCGCCGGACCGGCCTATGTGTTCGGCACCAGCGGCGGCGCCCAGATCGGGCTCAACCTCGCCGCCCGCCATCCCGGCCGGGTTCGTGCACTGGTGGCGCATGAGCCGCCCAGCATGATGCTGCTCGACGACCCGTCGCCGTCACTGGCCGGCATGCGCGACCTGCACGACACCTATCGCAGCCAGGGCGTCGAGGCGGCGATGCAGAAATTCTTCAGCGAGAACAGCCTGTCGGAAGGGCCGGGTCAGGATGAAGACGGGCCGCAGGACGGACCGCCTTCGTTCGAACCGTCGCCCGAGGAGGCCGAGACCTTTGCCAGGGTCAGCGGCAATTTCGAATACTGGCTGGCGCATGGCGTCATGCCGCTGTCGCTCTACCGTCCTGATATCGAGGCGCTGCGCGGCCGCCCGGTCGTGGTCGGCATCGGCGAAGAGTCCATCGGCCAGCCGATCGACGGCATGGGCAAGGCGCTGGCCGACAGGCTCGGCAGCAAGCGCGCCGCCTTCCCCGGCGACCATATGGGCTTTGCGCCCTATCCCGACCGCTTCGCCGAGACCTTGCACCTGACGCTCAGAGGCGCGTGAGATCGTCAGTCCAATAGGAAAGGAGCGTCCGCATGCACAATGCGGACGCCCTTCTCCCATGAAATTACCGGCTAAGATTGGTGTATCAGACGGCCTCCCAGCCTTCCTTGCCGCCGGCGCGGAAGATGGCGTCGATGACCTTCTGGTTGAGCACGGACTCCTCCAGCGTGAAGACACGCTCCTTGCCGCCCTGTGCCGCCCTGGCAAACGTCTCTACCTCGCGCCGGTATTGCTGGGTGCCGGGAAAGCGGAACACCTGCGCCTCCGTATGGTTCTGGTTGTGCAGTTCGATGCGGTGATGGTCGTAGAGCCCGGCATTGAACGGCGAGAACACCTCGATGAAACCTTTCTCGCCGTGGAACACCATCACCTGCCGCGCCGCCATCTGCGTCGACAGATAGAAGGACAGTTCGAAATCGCCGAAATCGGCGCGGATCGAGGAATAGATGTCGGTGCCGAATTTCTTGTCGCGCTCGATCGTCGCCTGCACGCGCAGCGGCTCCTTGCCGGTCGAAAACCGCGTCGACACCGTCGGATAGACGCCGATATCAGGCAGCGCGCCGCCGCCGAGATCGAGCTGGTTGCGCATGTTGGTGGGATCGACATTGTAATAGGAGAAGGCGCCCTGCACATGGCGCAGCCGGCCGATGGCGCCATCGGCGATGAGATCGCGCACCTTGATCCATTGCGGGTGGTAGATGACCATGAAGGCCTCGCAGACCAGCACCTTCTTCTGGTCGCGCAGCTTGATCAGCGGCGCGATGTCCTTGGCGTCGAGCGCCAGCGGCTTCTCCACCAGCACATGTTTTCCCGCTTCGATGGCCTTGGCCGTCCATTCGACATGCTGCGAGGTCGGCAGCGGGATGTAGACGCCGTCGACGTCTTTCGAAGCGAGCAGCTCCTCATACGAACCAAAGGCATGCCTGGCGCCGAACCGCTTGCCCAGGGCCTCGGCCTTCGACAGGTCGCGGCTGGCGATCGCGGACAAAACGCCATTCTCGGCCTCGACGATTGCCGGCAACAATTGCTCGCGGCCGATCTTGGCCGTCGACAAAACACCCCATCGGAACATCAGGCTTCTCCTATCGATTTACAGGCGAGGAGGTTTGCCCGAAATTGCGGGAAAAGCCAATGCGGATCGCTGGTCCTGCTAGCCTCGCTTGCCCGTCAGCGTCATGTCGAAATTGACGATATTCGAATAGATCGGCGTGCCGACATCCATGCCGTACCGGGAGCGCAGCACCTTGCCGGTGACGTGGAATTTAATGACGCCGCCCTTCAGCCCGCCGAGCTCGGCAGTGAATTTTTCCGCAAACGTCTTGCCGCGCGCCGTCAGCCGGCCGCTGACCAGCGCCGTGGTGTCGCTGGTTCGGGTTACGCTGGTCGAGCGGAACTGGATTTCGGGGCTGTTGGCCACGTCGAACACCGCATCGGAGCGCAGGAAGGCGTCGATGCGGCCCTGGCCGGTGCCGACGCTTTCGGGATAGATGGTGAAGTTGACCGCGGAACGGCCGACATCGCTGTTGTCGATGCGGATGGAGCCCTTGAAGCGGCCAAAGGCGCCGTCGAGGCCGCCGCCACCGACCTTGCCGATGGAGAAGCGAATGCTGGAGCTGGCCGGGTTGACCGTGTAGCTGCCGGCGGCGTCGCCGAGGTCCACAGCGGCGGAGACAGGCATGGCAAGGCAAGCGGCAACAGCCGCCAATCCGAAGATGCGCGCATACATGGGTTTTGTCCTTCTGGGGCAGGCGAAGTGTTGCGCCCTCACTCCAATGAACGAATGCGCGGCGCGCGCTATTCCATGTCCTGATCTGACGAAGGCGTGATCATGCGCGTGAGCACGCTGTCGCGCAGCCAGAAATGATGCCGCAGCGCCGCCAGCGCATGCAGCGCAACCAAGGCAATGCCGGCATAGGCGAGATACCAGTGTGCTGCCGCCCAGAAGTTTTCCGCCGCATCGGACACGCCGAGCGGCAGGTTCGGCATCACGAACAGATTGAACGGCATGCTGGGTATCTCCAGCATCGACACCGAAACCAGTGCCCAGCCGGACAGCGGCACCGCGAGCTGGAAGCCATAAAGTGCCAGATGCGCCAGCGGCGCCGTCCGACGCTCCAGGCCTCCGACCGAGGCCGGCAAGGCCGGGGCCGTATTGCCGAGCCGCCAGGCAATGCGCAGGATGAGGAGGCCGAGCAGCAGGAAGCCGAAGGATTTGTGCAGCTGGATCAGCTCGAAGGCGGTGCGCTGGCTGGTCAATAGCACCATGATGAAGCCGAGCATGAACTGGCCGATGAACAGGATGCCGATCAGCCAGTGGAGGACGATCGCCGCCCAGCCGTAGCGGGTTGAGTTGTTGGTGATGGATGCCGGCATGGTTGGTGAACGAATGGCAGATGGGCTTTCTTCCACCCTCCCCCTTGTGGGGAGGGTCGGCGCGAAGCGACGGGGTGGGGGTGTCGCCCTACGAAGACCCCCACCCCGATCCGCTACGCGGATCGGCCCTCCCCACAAGGGGGAGGGTGGCTAACCACTCACCTTGAAGAAATCCACAAACGCCCGCAGCGCCGGGCGCATCTGGCGGCGGCTGGGGTAGTAGACGAAGAAGCCGTCGAAGGGCGGACACCAGTCTTCCAGTACGTGGATCAAGCGGCCGTCAGCGAGCGGTGCGCGCACATAATCGTCGAAGACGAAGGCGAGCCCTGCGCCGTCGACCGCTGCCTGGGCGATCAGATGGTCTTCGTCGAGGATCAGCGGCCCTTGCGCCGCGATCTCGATCTCTTCGCCGTCCTTCTCGAATTCCCAGCGGTAAAGAATGCCGCTGGAAAAACGGAAGCGGATGCAGCGGTGGTCGGCAAGATCGCGCGGATGACGGGGTCTTGGCATGGTCGCGAAATAGGATGGCGCGCCGACCACGGCGCCGCGAAGGTCCGGTCCGATGCGCACCGCGATCATGTCGCGCTGCAGGCTCTCACCGAGCCGCACGCCGGCATCGAAGCCGCCTTCGACGACGTCGGTGAAGCGATCCTCGATGACGATTTCCAGCACGATGTCGGGATAGGCCGCGGCAAAGCCGCCGAGCCTGGGCGTCAATGCCAGGTGGGCCGCGGTGCGCGGCACGGTCAGCCGCAGGTTGCCGGCCGGCCGGTCGCGCGCCTCAATCGCCGTTTCCAGCGCCAGATCGATCTCGGACAGCGCCGGCCGCAGCCGTTCGAGCAGCTGCGCGCCCTCTTCCGTTGGCGCTACGCTGCGGGTGCTGCGCGCCAAAAGCCGCACGCCGAGCCGCGCCTCCAGGCTGGACACGGCATGGCTCACTGCCGAGGGCGCGATGGCCAGTTCGCGCGCCGCGCCACGAAAACTGCCGCATTGGGCGACTGTTGCCAGTACAGCCAGTTGAGAAAGATGCGCTCGGTTCATTGCTCTATTTTATAGAACAGCCCGTGCGAATGACAGCCGATTATCGAACGTAAAGCCAGGCGCTATCTCCCTTTCATCGCAACAAGGAGACGCGCCATGAAAACCCGCAAACTTGGTACTGAACTCGAAGTCTTCCCCGTCGGCCTCGGCTGCATGGGCATGAGCTTCGCCTATGGCGGTCAGGCAGAGGTTGACGCAATCGCCACGCTGCGCCGCGCTGTCGAGATCGGCGTGACGTTTTTCGACACCGCCGAAGTCTATGGTCCCTTTGAGAACGAGATCCTTCTCGGCAAGGCGTTGAAGCCGGTGCGCGACAGGGTGACGATCGCGACCAAATTCGGCTTCAAGATCTCCGAGGAAGGCTCAGGCCTCGAACGCATGGTCGGCGTCGACAGCCGCCCGGAGCACGTCAAGGCGGTGGCGGAAGCCTCGCTGAAGCGGCTCGATGCCGATGTCATCGACCTCTACTACCAGCACCGCGTCGATCCCAACGTGCCGATCGAGGACACGGTCGGCGCCATGGCGGAACTGGTGCGCGACGGCAAGGTACGGGCGCTGGGCCTGTCGGAGGTCAGTGCCGCCACCATCCGCCGGGCGCACGCCGTGCATCCGATTGCTGCCGTGCAGAGCGAATACTCGCTGTGGAGCCGCGACCCCGAAGACGAGGTGTTAGATCTCTGCCGCGAACTCGGCATCGGCTTTGTCCCCTACAGCCCGCTCGGCCGCGGCCTGCTTACCGGCACCATCGCCAAGCCCGAGGCCCTGAGCGACGACGACTGGCGCCGCACCTTGCCCCGCTTCCAGGCCGACGCCATGGCGGCCAATGCCAAGGTGATCGCCACGCTGGAAAAGCTGGCGACGGAAAAAGGCGTCACCTCGGCGCAACTGGCGCTGGCCTGGGTGCTGCACCAGGGCGACTTCATCGTGCCGATCCCCGGCGCGCGGAAAATCCGCCATCTCGAGCAGAACACGGCGGCGGCCGGGATCGAGCTGAGTGCGGCCGAAGTGGCGGCGATCGGCGATGCGCTGTCGCCGGACAAGGTGGTTGGCAAGCGCTATACGGAGGAGCTGTTGGCGCTGGTGAATGGGTGAGTGCCTTTACCCTCCCCCTTGTGGGGAGGGTCGATCCGCGAAGCGGTTCGGGGTGGGGGTCCTCGTGAGGCGCACCCCCACCCCGTCTCTCTGTCTCCGCCTCGCTGCGACAGCGAGCCGACCCTCCCCACAACGGGGAGGGTAAGTCTCACCAAGGCACCACCGTAATCTCCGGCCAGCACGCCTTCGCCCTCGCCCCCTTGGCCTCATGCGTGCGCCTGTTATCCATCAGCCGGTTGGGCGTGATGCGAAACGCGAAGAGGTCATCCAGCCCGAACGGCGCCACGACCTCAAGCTGCCCGTCGGCATCGTATCGCGCCCCGACCGCATGCGTCTTCGAGGCGAAATAGCTCACCGACTCGCTGGAGCTCGTATAGCGCGGGCAGGGCTGGCCGAATTTCTGCGGATACCACAGATGCACCCGTGCCTGGTTGCGCACCTCGGCCGGCAGAGCCAGCCCCTCGAAATGCTGCGCCGCCCGGCGGATGACCGCGTCCTCGGCCTCGTAGGACAGGTCGCTGTCATCGAAGTAGAAGAGATCGACATCCTTGATGCCGTAGCCCGGCGGCTTGCCGGTCAGATGGTTCCAGATGCTGTTGTAGAGCGCGCCGGACACCACCAGCCAGTCCGGCAACGCCAGCGTGCGGGCCCGCTCCAGCGCGTCGCTGACGAGCGCATCCGCCAACACCATGGCGACAAACGCTTCGCGCTGGGCTTCGAACGGCAGACCGGAATAGCGCAGATGGTCCATCGCCCTTTGGAGAGCGATTCGCAACTGCCGGCAATCCTCAGAAGCAATTCCAGGAAAAGTGTGTAGCGGTTTTCCTGGGAAAGCGCGCCGCGCTTTCCCTAAGACGCGCTTTCCCTAAGAATTGCGTGGAGTCGAAATACGTAGGCGGCGTTAGCCGCTCTACGTTCTCAGCAAGCCGCCCGTTTGCTTGCCGACATTGTCGACGATGCGCTTGGCCAGCGCCTCGAAATCCTCGTCGGTGAGCGTCTTTTCAACCGGCTGGATAGATACTTCGATGGCAATCGACTTCTTGGCGGCCCCGAGAGATGCCCCCTCGAAGACATCGAACACCGAAACGCCGGTGATGAGCTTCTTGTCGGCGGCGAGCGCCGCGCGCACCAGCGCGCCGGCCTCCACCGTCTTGTCGACGACGAAAGCAAAGTCGCGCTTCACCGCCTGGAAGGCGGACAGCTCCAGCTTTGGCTTGGTTTTCGTCGGCTTGGCCTTCGGCTCCGGCACGGCGTCGATATAGACCTCGAAGCCGCAGATCGGTCCGGAAACGTCCAACCCCTCCAGCGTCTTCGGGTGGAACTCGCCGAAGGCGCCGAGCACCGTCTTCGGGCCGAGCTTGATCGTGCCGGAGCGGCCGGGATGATACCAGGCCGGACCGCCTGGCTCGATCTGCAGCCTGTCGACCGGCGCGCCGCAGGCTTCCAGCGCTGCAATCGCGTCGGCCTTGGCGTCGAATACGCCGACCGGACCGGAATTGCCGGCCCAACTGCGGCCGGAGCCGTCGAGCTTGGCGGTGCCGCGGCGCACACCGGCCGCAACGCGCCGCTGCTGGTCGGGGCCGTCGCCCTCATAGGTACCGGAGACCTCGAACAGCGCGACATCGCCGATGCCCTTGTCGGCATTGCGCTGCGCGGCGACGATCAGGCCGGGCAACAGCGAGGGCCGCATATCGGACATGTCGGCTGCAATCGGATTGGCGAGCTTCAGCGCCGTCTGGCCGCCGCCGAACAGTTCGGCGTGTTTGGCCGGGATGAACGACCAGGTGAGAACCTCCAGCATGCCCCGCACGGCGAGCGAGCGCTTGGCAGTGCGGGTGCGAACCTGCAGCGTCGTCAGTATCTTGGAGTTGACCGCGTCATGCGCGCCGAGCGGCTGCGGCGCGATGTTGTCGACGCCGTGGATGCGCATCACTTCCTCGACCAGGTCGGCCTTGCCGTCGACGTCAGGACGCCAGGACGGCACAGCGACATCGACGACGTCGCCCGCGCCTGACGGCTTGAAGCCGAGGCGGGTCAGGATGTCGAGGCTTTCCGCCTTCGGCACCTCGATGCCGGTCAGCCGCTTCACTTCCGAGATCGGGAAGGAAACGATCTTCGGCGTATGGCCGGCATAGCCGACGACTTCCGTCTCGGTCGGCTCGCCGCCGCAGAACTCCAGCACAAGCTTTGTCGCCAGCTCGACGCCGGGCACAATGAATTCCGGGTCGACGCCACGCTCGAAACGGTAACGGGCATCGGTGATGATGCCGAGCGTACGGCCGGTGCGGGCCGTGGTGATCGGATCCCAAAGAGCGGATTCGATCAGCACGTCCGTGGTGTTCTCGTCGCAGCCGGAATGCTCGCCGCCCATGACACCGGCGATCGATTCGACGCCATTGTCGTCGGCGATCACGCACATCTGCGGCGTCAGCGTGTATTCGCGCCCGTCAAGCGCCAGCACCTTCTCGCCGTCGCGTGCGCGGCGCACGACGAGATTGCCGGCGACCTTCTTGGCATCGAACACATGCAGCGGCCGGCCACGGTCGAAGGTGACGTAGTTGGTGATGTCGACCAGCGCGCTGATCGGGCGCAAGCCGATGGCGATCAGCCTTTGCTGCAGCCATTTCGGCGACGGCCCGTTCTTCACGCCTTTCACCAGGCGCAGCGCGAAACCGGGGCAGAGCTCCGGCGCCTCGATGGTCACCTTGACCGGCGTTTCACCTTTGCCAAGGACCGCTTCGACCGGCGCGGTCTTGAGCCGGCCAAGCCCGCTTGCCGCCAGGTCCCGGGCGACGCCGTAAATGCTGGTCGCATCCGGCCGGTTCGGCGTCAGATTGATCTCGATCACCGGATCGTCGAGATGCGCGTAAGCCGCGAAGCTGGTGCCGACAGGCGCATCGGCCGGCAGGTCGATAATGCCATTGTGCTCATCCGACAGCTCCAGCTCGCGCTCGGAACACATCATGCCATGGCTCTCGACGCCCCGGATCTTGCCGACGGTCAGCGTCACGTCGATACCGGGCACATAGGCGCCGGGCGCGGCGAAGGCGCCGATCAAGCCGGCGCGGGCATTCGGCGCACCGCACACCACCTGGACAGGGGCTGCGCCATTGCCGGTGTCGACGGTCAGCACCCGCAGCCGGTCGGCGTCGGGATGCTGCACCGCCGTCAGCACCTTGGCGATGACGAACGGCTTCAGGCCGGCCTTGTCGTCGACATGCTCGACTTCGAGGCCGATCGAGGTCAGCCTCTCGACGATCTCGTCGAGCGTGGCGTCGGTGTCGAGATGATCCTTGAGCCAGGAAAGGGTGAGTTTCATCACTATGTTCCGTTTTGTCTGTACCCGCCCGGACCTTGTCCATCGGGTCTGGGTACGCTTGTCTTCAAATGGCGCGGCAAGTCGTCGGGCATATGCACGAAGGGCAGCTGCTCGCGCACATAGGCATGGTGCGTCGGCCGGAAATAGGCCGGCATGTCCATGGCGCCCAGCATGAAATAGATGTGGTCTTCCAGCCGCTCGTCGACATAGGCGATAGGCGAGCCGCAAATGCCGCAGAACGAGCGCGTCACCGGCCCGTTCTCGTACATCTTCAGCGCCTTGCCGGTGAAAGCCACCTGCTCGGTCAGGAAGCCGACAAAGGCCGACACCGGCGCGCCGCTGGCGCGCCGGCAATCGCCGCAATGGCAATAGCTGATATGGTGCGGTTCGACTGATGCCTCGAACCGTACCGCGCCGCAGCGGCAGCCACCCGTGTGCGGCGCCGTCATGCGGAAAGACCTCCGAACAGCGTCGGCATGTCGAGCGGCCTGAAACCGTAATGCGACAGCCAGCGCACATCGGCGTCGAAGAAGGCGCGCAGGTCCGGCATGCCGTATTTCAGCATGGCGATGCGGTCGATGCCCATGCCCCAGGCAAAGCCCTGATATTCGTCGGGATCGAGCCCGCCGGCGCGCAGCACATTGGGGTGGACCATGCCGCAGCCGAGGATCTCCATCCAGTCGGAGCCTTCGCCGAATCGCACTTCGCCGGGCCGCGAGCGGTCGCACTGGATGTCGACCTCGAGGCTGGGCTCGGTGAACGGGAAAAAGGACGGCCGGAAGCGCATCTTGACCTGCGGCACCTCGAAGAAAGCCTTGCAGAATTCTTCCAGCACCCACTTCATGTTGGCGACATTGGCCGATTTGTCGATCACCAGCCCCTCGACCTGATGGAACATCGGCGAGTGGGTAGCGTCGGAATCCTGCCGGTAGGTCTTGCCGGGAATGACGATGCGGATCGGCGGCTTCTGCTTCTCCATGGTGCGGATCTGTACCGGCGAGGTGTGCGTGCGCAACAGCTTGCGCTCGCCCTTTTCGTCCGGCTGGAAAAAGAAGGTATCGTGCATCTCGCGCGCCGGATGCCCTTCGGGGAAATTCAGCGCGGTGAAATTGTAATAGTCGCTCTCGACATCGGGACCTTCTGCGATGGCAAAGCCGAGATCGCCGAAGATCGCCGCGATCTCGTCGATGACCTGGCTGATCGGATGGATGCGGCCGCGCTCGGCCGGCGATTGCCGCACCGGCAGCGTCACGTCGACCGTCTCGGCGGCAAGGCGCGCCGTGACCGCCACATCCTTCAGCTCGACCTTGCGTGTCGTCAGCGCTTCGGTGACGCGGTTCTTCAGGCCGTTGATCGCGGGGCCCTTGACCTGGCGCTCCTCGGCGCTCATCGCGCCCAGTGTCTTCAGCAATTCCGAGATCGACCCCTTTTTGCCGAGAGCCGCGACGCGCACGGCTTCGATAGCAGCCTCATCGGCGGCCGACGCGACGTCGGCCATCAGGGAGTTTTCGAGAGTATCCAAGCCGGTAGCTATGTCGTTCACGGTCAAACTCGCTGTGTTGGGAGTCAACTTTGAGGTGAAAGTCACTTTCAAGTTGAAAGTTCAGCCATAAGAAAAACCCGCGCCAGCCGTGCCAGCGCGGGTTCCCCAATCAGAATTGCGAATGCTGGGAAGCGCTGGGCTCGGAGCCCGATCCCGAAAAGTTGCAGACTTTTCGGAAAGATCGCGCTCCTCGCTAAATTTCCCTGAGCATGATGTTGTCCAAAAAGTCAGCAACTTTTTGGCATCATGCTCTAGGCGACAGCGCTTTCAAAAGCATTCGGGGTGGTGTTCTTCAGATATTCGAGCGCGACCTTGGCCTTGGCCACGAGTGCGGCGAACGCCTGCGGTTCATGGATGGCCATGTCGGACAGGATCTTGCGATCGATCTCGATACCGGACTTGTTGAGGCCGTCGATGAAGCGGCCATAGGTCAGGCCATGCTCGTGCGTCGCGGCGTTGATGCGCTGGATCCACAGCGCGCGGAACGAGCGCTTGCGGTTCTTGCGGTCGCGATACGCATACTGCATCGACTTTTCGACCGCCTGCTTGGCGATGCGAATGGTGTTCTTGCGGCGGCCGTAGAAGCCTTTCGCGGCTTTCAGGACCTTCTTGTGCTTGGCGTGCGAGGTGACGCCTCTTTTTACGCGTGCCATCTCATGATCTCCTTAAACGCTGTTCCTGAAACCGAATGCTCAGAGGCCGTTCGGCAGAAAATTCTTGATGACCTTCTTGCCATCCGGTTCAGCCAGAACCATCGTGCCGCGGGCATTTCGAATGAACTTGTTGGAACGCTTGATCATGCCGTGACGCTTGCCGGCCGCAGCCGACAGGACTTTACCCGTACCTGTGATCTTGAACCGCTTCTTGGCGGCCGATTTGGTCTTCATCTTGGGCATTTTGCTACTCCGTATTGGTGGCGCACAATCGCGCTTCTGGTTCGCTTCGGGCGGACCAAAGCCCGAAAAGCAAATGAAACCGCCACGGCATGCCCTGCCGGGCGGTTTTCTTGGAACGGCGGTCCTATACGTCAAAGCGGGCTGGCGCGCAACACCCGAGCGGCTGCGATGCTCTGTCTTAATTCACGGTGCAAGCCTGGGCTCCGATAGGTGGGTCGAGATTCAGGTCAGGCCGAGCCGAAAACGGCTGATGCCGAGAACCGGAGCGGAGCGTACTTAAGTACGTGAACACCGGAAGCGCAGGGATCGGCCGTTTGCAGGTCGGCCTCACCTGAATATCAGCCTACCTAGGGGAGCCTGAACAGCACCGGGAGTATACCCGATTGCTGGGCGCCATCGATGGTCTCGAACACCGGCAACGCCACCAGAAACACCAGCCCGTCGAGCAAGGTGGTCAGCAAGAGGCGCGGCTTGAAGCTGCCGGTGTCGCCTTCCTGGTAGAGCGACAGCTTGGGGAAGAAACGCGGCACCCGCGCCAGATAGGCTGTGTAGGGCGCGCCGAGAACCTCCTTGAGATACCGTTCCTCGCGCAGGATGACGATGTGGAAGGCGCCGGCGCACAAAAGCGCAAACAGGACGATGCCGGAGAACGAGCCGATCTGCGCCCCGACGCCGGCGGCGGCAACGGTCGAGAACACGTAGAGCGGATTGCGGGTGATCGAATAGGGTCCGCCGGTGACCACTTCGGAGGATTTGCGCCCGCCGATATAGAGTGTCGACCACAAGCGGCCTACGACGCCAAGGAAGATCAGCAGCACGCCGACCATCTCGATCGTTTCATGCACCGGGGTATCGGGCGGGAAGGTCGACTGGCCGAACAGCAGTGCCGCAAACAGCACCACCACCAGCACCGCAAGGACCATGCGGCGCATGTGCTGGTAGCCGCCCAGCTCCTTGATGGGCGCAGGGTTGATTTCATTGGCCATGTCGGGAATCCGATCGTCGAGAAGCTTTGCCGGCGATCGCGGCGTCTGGACAGGAGAATCGGCGTCCCGCCGATCGCCGGGACGCCATGAGACAGGATTCAGGCGGATTTAGAGCGCAACGCCCGAACTGATCTAGCGCGGCGCCAGCACCATCATCATCTGGCGGCCTTCCAGCTTCGGCTCGGCTTCGACCTTGGCGATGGTAGCCGTCTCCTCGCGCACCTTGTTCAGGAGCTGCATGCCGAGTTCCATATGCGCCATCTCGCGGCCGCGAAAGCGCAGCGTCAGCTTGACCTTGTCGCCTTCCTCGAAAAAGCGCCGCACGGCCTTCATCTTGGTTTCGTAGTCATGGCTGTCGATGTTCGGGCGCATCTTGATCTCCTTGATCTCGATGACCTTCTGGTTCTTGCGCGCCTCGGCCGCCTTCTTCTGGTTGGCGTATTTCAATTTGCCGAGATCGAGAATTTTGACGACAGGCGGCACCGCATTGGGCGAGATCTCGACCAGATCGAGCCCTGCCTCTTCGGCGAGCAGCAATGCGTCGTTGATGGAAATATCGCCGCGGTTCTGGCCATCGGCGTCGATCAGCTGGACCCGGGGAACCCGGATATCACGGTTGGAGCGCGGGCCATCTTTGGTGGGCGCCGCTGCTTTGAAAGGTCTGCGAATGGTCGTGGTCTCCTTGGCCGTTTCGTTCAGGGTTTCAATCTAGAATGTTCAGGACGCGCCAATGTGGTGAGCGCGCGGGCGGAGTCAATAGCACAGCGCTGACAGAAAATCACCCTGATCGCAGGCCTGCACCAAACAAAGGATGTCGCGAGCACTTTCCGCCTCGCCTGTGCCTGTGTCAAAAGACCGGCGAGTAAAATCAGGCTCCCACAATCAGGCCCCCAGAACCAGGATTGATCCACAGCCATGACCACCCCAACCCTACTGGATGTCGACGGCATTGATATCGCGGTTCGCCATTCCTCGGGCGCAACGCCCGGCGTCGTCTGGCTCGGCGGCTACAAATCCGACATGCTGGGCACGAAGGCGCAAACGTTGTCGGATTGGGCGGCCAGGGAAGGCCGCGCATATCTGCGCCACGACTATTCCGGCCATGGCGAATCCGGCGGCGCCTTTGCCGACGGCACCATCTCGAAATGGCTTGGCGAGAGCCTCGCCGCCTTCCGGCGTTTCACCGAGGGCAAGCAAATCCTGGTCGGCTCGTCGATGGGCGCCTGGATCGCGCTGCGCATGGTGCAGGAAATGCGCAAGGCGGGCGACAGCAATGTGGTTGGCCTGGTGCTGCTCGCGCCGGCGCCGGATTTCACCGCCGAGCTGGTCGAGCCGGCTCTGACGGAGGAACAGAGGCGCGACCTCCGGGAGAAAGGCTTTTTCGAAGAACCTTCGGACTATTCCGCCGAGCCTTACATCTACACAAGCGCGCTGATCGAGGACGGCAGGGCGAACCGGGTCATGACCGGGCCGATCGATACCCATTGCCCCGTCCACATCCTGCAGGGTCTGGCCGACGCCGACGTGCCGGCAAGCCATGCGCTGAAGCTGGTCTCGCTGCTGCCAGCCGACGACGTCACCTTGTCGCTCATTCCCGACGGCGACCACCGCCTGTCGCGGCCGCAGGATCTCGACATGCTGCTGAGGGCGGTGGGCGACATGGTTCAGCGGGCGGGGTAGGCAAGAATGCGCATTTCCATCCCGATATCCGCCTTTGTCGCGGCAATCGTCGGCTTCGGCGGCACGCTGGCCGTCGTCATTGCCGCCGCCAAGGCGGTTGGCGCCACGCAAGCCGAAACCGCGAGCTGGGTGACGGCAGTGTGCGTGGCGATGGCGATCGAATGCTTGTGGCTGTCCTGGCGCACGAAAATACCCATCATCACCGCCTGGTCGACACCGGGCCTGGCGCTGATGGCGGCATCGAGCGGGTTTACCATGGCCGATGCGGTCGGCGCCTTCATCGTCACCGGCCTAATGTTGATCGCCACCGGCCTGTTCAAGCCGCTGACCCAGCTGATATCAAGGATACCGGCGTCAGTCGCGTCCGGCATGCTGGCGGGCATCGTCGTCACCTTCGCGCTCAATGCCGTCAAGACCATTCCGGTCGACCCCTGGCTGATCCTGCCGCTGATCGCGGCCTTCTTCGTCATTCGCCTGTTCAACCCGGCGCTGTCGGTGCTGGCGGTGCTGATCGGCGGCGGCATCGCCGCCTTCCTGACAGGCCGCGTCGGCGGACTGCCGGCACCGGAACTGTCGACGCTGACGCTGATTGCTCCGCATTTCAGCGCCGCAGCTGTCATCGGCCTGGCGCTGCCGCTCTACCTCGTCACCATGGCGTCGCAGAACCTGTCGGGTCTCGCCGTCTTGCGCGCCGCCGGCTATCACCCCGAACCCGGCCCGCTGATCGGCGTCACCGGCCTGTTCTCGCTGCTGTCGGCGCCGTTTGGCGGCTCGACCACCAATCTGGCCGCGATCTCTGCGGCGATCTGCACCGGGCCGGACGTCCATCCCGACCCGGCCGAGCGCTGGAAGACCGGACCCTTCTATGCACTTGCCTATCTGATCTTCGCGGTTTTCGGCGCCTCGCTGGTGGCGATCTTCGCAGTGCTGCCGCAAAGCCTGATCGTGCTGGTGGCCGGCCTGGCGTTGATGGGGTCGCTGGCCAACGCGCTGGCGATCGCGCTCAAGGACGAGGACCAGCGCATGGCGGCTACTGTCACCTTCGTTGTCACCGCGTCGGGGCTGACTTTGTTCGGCGTTGGCGCCGCCTTCTGGGGTCTGGTCGCCGGCCTGGTCGTGCTTTTCCTCGAAGCGGTCAAAAAGCGATAATCAATTCAGGACCTTGTCCGGTTTTGGCGGACGTTGTCTTGAATCGCCGTTTTTCTCATCCCATTTCGAATCCACGCAGCCGCTCTTGGCTGTCTCCAACCGAAGGAATGGGAGAAAATGAACACATCCGCATTGATCCGCCCGGCCTGGACGCCGGCGACCATCGCGCTGATGGTGATCGGCTTCATGGTGTTCTGGCCGCTTGGCTTCGCCATGCTCGCCTACATCATCTGGGGCGACCGGCTTGACGGCTTCAAGCGCGACGTCAACCGGGCCACCGACGGCATCTTCGCCGGCTGCCGCCGCGGTTCCGACAAGGCCGCGCGCTGGGGCCACGGTTCGGCCCGCACCGGCAATGTCGCTTTCGACGACTGGCGCGAGAAGGAACTCGAACGCCTCGCCGAAGAGCGTCGCAAGCTCGATGAGATGCTGAGCGAGTTCGACGAGTACGCCCGCGAATTGCGCCGCGCCAAGGACCAGGACGAGTTCGACCGCTTCATGGCCAACCGCAACAAGTCGACAGCGCCTGCGAAGACAGGCTCGGCCGAAACGGCCAAGCCCGCGACGCCCAAGCGCAAGGGCCCGAGCCTGCTTGACGACTGAGGCTGCGCGCATGACCCCGAAAATCGAAACCGATTTTCGGAAAGGTTCATGCGCCGAATTAGAGTGCTACAGCGTCCTTTGCGCGTCAGAGACGCGCGGCGCTCTAAGACAGGCCTTGGCATGATGGACGGCGTCGCGCGAGCGGCGCCGTTTCTTTTTTGTTCTGGTCGTTTTCCTCGAATCGCGTATCGTTCAGCCATGTCCTTCGGCTTTTTCCGCAACCTGACCAAACCAAAACCCTCGCCTGTCGAAGAGCGAGAGCACGTCGTTGCCGGCCGCACACTGCCGCTCAGGATCGTCGAGAGCGCCCGCGCACGGCGGCTGACGCTGCGCATCGATTCGGGCGGCCAGGGGCTGCGCATCACCGTGCCGCCGGGCCTGCGCCGCGGCGAGGTGGAGAAATTCCTTCACCGCCATCAGGGCTGGCTGGAGCAGCGTCTGGCCAAGGTACCGACACGGCCGCAAGTGCGCCCCGGCATCAAGATCCCGATACGCGGCGTCGCGCATCGCATCGTCCACGAACCGTCGAAACGCGGCACCGTCACCGTGTCGCGCGACGAGCGCGGTCCGCTGCTGATCGTCCATGGCGAGCGCATACATTTGCCGCGCCGCATCGCCGATTTCCTCAGGCGCGAGGCCAAGAAGGACATCGAGAAGCTGGTGGTCAAGCATACCGAGGCCATCGGCAAGCGCGCCAAGGCTATCCGCTTCAAGGACACGTCGAGCCGCTGGGGCTCCTGCACTTCCGACGGCAATTTGTCCTTCTCATGGCGCATCATGATGGCGCCGACGCCGGTGATAAACTACTTGGTCGCGCATGAGGTGGCGCATCTCAAGGAGATGAACCACGGCCCGAAATTCTGGAAACTGTGCGAGCAGCTCTGCCCCGACACCGACCGCTGCAAGGACTGGCTGAAGCGGAATGGTGGGGCATTGCAGGCGATTGTGTTCGATTAGCCTTCGCCGGCGGCGCGCTCAATCATCATTGGCCGCATTAAGCTCTTCAGGCCGCAGCCCTTCGTCGCCATGGCGCGGCCATGGCAGGAAATTCTGCTCGAACGCATCGCTGCCGAAATAATCCAGGACCCGGTGCGCTTCCGCCCCGTCGAAGGCGGCCTTTTGCATCAGATGGGCGATGACGTCGCGCGCTTGCGCGATCTTCTGCCTGAGTTCGGCTATGCTCTGGTCGGCCATTCGTCTGCTCCGCCTTGCTTCTCCCATCAATAGGTAGCGCCTTTGGCGTTGCCGGCAAACAGCATGCTTTTTCTCGACTCTTGGCCGGTTTCGTGCCAAGCCCCGCGCCATGGCGCTCGATATCAAGATCTGTGGATTGAAGACCGATGAGGCAATGGCCGCGGCCCTGGCCGGCGGCGCCAGCCATGTCGGCTTCATCTTCTTTGCTAAAAGCCCGCGCTATGTCGAGCCTGCGGCAGCCGGCCGCCTGCGCGAGGCGGCAATCGGCAAGGCCAGGGCGGTCGCCGTGACGGTCGATGCCGATGACGCGTTCCTGGACGAGATCGTCGAAAAGATGCGCCCCGACATGCTGCAGTTGCACGGCACGGAGACGCCCGAGCGGGTGGCCGAGGTGAAAGCTCGCTACGGCCTGCCTGTCATGAAGGTGTTCTCCGTCAGTGAGGTAGCCGATCTCGAGCGGCTAAAGCCGTTCATCGGCGTTGCCGATCGCTTCATGTTCGATGCCAAGCCACCAAAGGGCTCGCAACTTCCGGGCGGCAATGGCGTCGCCTTTGACTGGCGCATCCTGGCCGGCCTTGACGCCGGGCTCGATTACATGCTTTCCGGTGGGCTCAACGCCGCCAATATCGGCGACGCCCTGATATCAGCCAATCCGCCCGCGATAGACATTTCGTCGGGGGTGGAAAGCGGCCCGGGCGTCAAGGATCCGGCGCTGATCGAGCAGTTCTTCCGGGCCGTCAGGGCCGCGCGCGACGACCGCGCTGCCTGAGGCACTTCTTTCGAACCCGAGCATGTTCCGGAGAAGTGGGAACCGGTTTTCCGATAAGACATGCTCAGAACCAAGACCAGGAGATCGGCGATGAACAAGCCGGCGACACCCAATTCCTTCCGCACGGGACCCGACGAACAGGGCATGTTCGGCATCTTCGGGGGCCGCTTCGTGGCCGAGACGCTGATGCCGCTGATCCTCGACCTCGAACGGCACTGGAACGAGGTCAAGAACGATCCGGACTTCAAGGCCGAACTGACCGACCTGTCGACCCATTATGCCGGTCGGCCATCAAAGCTGTATTTCGCCGAAGGGCTCACAAAACACCTTCGTGAGGTTTCCTCGGCGAAGGGCCTCGGGGGCGGCGCCAAAGTCTACTTCAAGCGCGAGGATTTGAACCACACCGGTTCGCACAAGATCAACAACTGCCTCGGCCAGATCCTGCTGGCCAAGCGCATGGGCAAGAAGCGCATCATCGCCGAGACGGGCGCTGGTCAGCACGGCGTTGCCGCGGCCACGGTCGCGGCGCGCTTCGGCTTTCCCTGCGTCGTTTATATGGGCGCCACCGATGTCGCCCGCCAAAGCCCCAACGTCTTCCGCATGAAGCTGCTCGGCGCCGAAGTGCGGCCGGTGACCGCCGGTCACGGCACGCTGAAGGACGCCATGAACGAAGCGTTGCGCGACTGGGTCACCAATGTCGAGGACACTTATTACCTGATCGGCACTGCCGCCGGCCCGCATCCCTATCCGGAGCTGGTGCGCGACTTCCAGTCGGTGATCGGCATCGAGGCGCGCGCCCAGATCCTCGAACAGGAAGGCCGGCTACCCGACACCATCATCGCGGCTGTCGGCGGCGGCTCGAACGCCATCGGCCTGTTCCATCCGTTCCTGGATGACAAAGAAGTCCGCATCATCGGCATCGAAGCCGGCGGCCGCGGCCTTGACGGCATCGAGCATTGCGCCTCGATGAATGCCGGCGCGCCCGGCGTGCTGCACGGCAACCGCACCTATCTCTTGCAGAACGCCGACGGCCAGATCCTCGACGGCCATTCGATCTCAGCCGGCCTCGACTATCCCGGCGTCGGCCCCGAACATTCCTGGCTGCGCGATTCCGGCCGCGTCGAATATGTGCCGATCCTCGACGACGAGGCGCTGGAAGCCTTCAAGCTGACGACGCGCGTCGAAGGCATCATCCCGGCGCTGGAATCCGCCCACGCCATCGCGCATGCGGTGAAGATCGTGCCTGATATGGACAAGGACCAGATCGTCATCGTCAACCTGTCGGGACGCGGCGACAAGGATGTGCACACAGTGGCCTCGATGCTGGGCATGGAGATCTGATCATGGTGACCCGCATCGACCGCCGCATGGCAAAACTGAAAGCCGAGGGCCGCCCGGCGCTCGTCACCTATTTCATGAGCGGCGACCCCGACTATGACACCGCTTTGTCGATCATGAAGGCGCTGCCCAAGGCCGGCGCCGACATCATTGAAATGGGCATGCCGTTTTCCGATCCGATGGCCGATGGACCGGCGATCCAGGCCGCTGGCCTGCGGGCGCTGAAAGGTGGCCAGACCCTGGTCAAGACGCTGAAGACGGCGGCTGATTTCCGCGCCACCGACAATGAAACGCCGATCGTGCTGATGGGCTACTACAACCCGATCTACATCTACGGTGTCGATCGCTTCCTCAAGGACGCCATCGCCAGCGGCATTGACGGGCTGATCGTCGTCGACCTGCCACCGGAGATGGACGAAGAACTCTGCATTCCGGCGCTGAAGGCCGGCATCAACTTCATCCGCTTGGCAACGCCGACCACCGACGACAAGCGCCTGCCCAAGGTGCTGCAGAATACGTCGGGCTTCGTCTATTACGTGTCGATGACCGGCATCACCGGCTCGGCTTTGGCCGACACCGGCAAGGTTGCCGCCGCGGTCAAGCGCATCAAGGGCCACACCAATCTGCCGGTCTGCGTCGGCTTCGGCGTCAAGACCGCCGAGCAGGCGCGCATTATCGGCGCCAATGCCGATGGCGTCGTCGTCGGCACCGCGATCGTCAACGCGGTCGCCAATGTGTTGGGACCGAAGGGCGAGAAGACCGCCGACCCGGCCGAGGCCGTCGCCACCCTGGTCAGCGGACTGTCTCAGGGCGTGCGTTCGGCCCGCCTTGCTGCTGCCGAATAGTTTCCCTACTTAGGCCTTGTGCAAGTCGTTATCCCAAAACCGGTTCCCACTTTTGGGCGACATGCACGAGCCAACTCTTCGTCAGGACAGGAGCCGAAGCGATGAACTGGATCACCAATTACGTTCGCCCGAGGATCAATTCGATGCTCGGTCGGCGCACCGACATGCCCGAGAATCTCTGGATCAAGGATCCCGAGACCGGCGAGATGGTGTTTCACAAGGACCTGGAATCCAACCAGTTCGTCATCCCGTCATCGGGCCATCACATGAAGATTTCGGCCAAGGAACGGCTGAAATTCTTCCTCGACGACGGCAAATACGAGCAGCTTGAGAACCCCAAGGTCATGCAGGACCCGCTCAAGTTCCGCGACGAGAAGCGCTACACGGACCGGCTGAAGGACGCCAAGGCCAAGACCGGCCTGGAAGACGCCATCATCAACGCGCTGGGCACGGTCAAAGGCCTGCCGGTTGTGGTGACGGTGCAGGATTTCGCCTTCATGGGCGGCTCGCTCGGCATGGCCGCGGGTGACGCCATTGTGCACGGTTTCGAGGTCGCCTTGCAGCGCAAGCGGCCGCTGATCCTGTTTGCCGCCTCCGGTGGCGCGCGCATGCAGGAAGGCATTCTGTCCCTGATGCAGTTACCGCGCACCACGATCGGCGTCGACCGGCTGAAGGAAGCCGGCCTGCCATACATCGTCGTCTTGACCAACCCGACCACCGGCGGCGTTACCGCCTCCTACGCCATGCTGGGAGACGTCCACATTGCCGAGCCCGGCGCGCTGATCGGCTTTGCCGGCCCGCGCGTCATCGAGCAGACCATCCGGGAGAAACTGCCGGACGGTTTCCAGCGCTCCGAATATCTGATGGAGCACGGCATGGTCGATATGGTGGTGTCGCGGCTGGAACTGCGCGAGACGATTTCACGGCTGTTGAAAATCCTGCTCAAACTGCCGCAGGAGCAAAAGCCGCTGGAGCCGGAAATCCTGCCGCCGTCGGTCATCCCGACGGAAGCCCGCCCGCAGGCCTGACGCGACATTTCTGGCCGCAAACCGCGATTGCGTGCACCTGCGCGCATGCGTAGGATTCGCTCATGACAACGCTTGCCGCAGATCGTGAAATCGAAGCCCTGATGGCGCTGCATCCGAAAGGCTTCGACCTTTCGCTCGACCGCATCACAAGGCTGCTCGAACGCCTCGGCAATCCGCAGGAGCGGCTGCCGCCGGTCATCCATATCGCCGGCACCAACGGCAAGGGCTCGTGCGCGGCCTTTTCGCGCGCGCTGCTCGAAGCCGGCGGCCACCTTGTCCATGTCCACACTTCGCCGCATCTGGTGAACTGGGCCGAGCGCTACCGACTGGCGGCCGAGGGCGGCGGCCGGCTGGTCGACGACGAGACCTTCGCCGAGGCCATCGCCCGCGTCGCCCGGGCCAATCAAGGCCAGAAGATCACCGTCTTCGAAATCCTAACCGCCGTCACCTTCATCCTGTTTTCCGAACATCCGGCTGCCGCCGCCATCATCGAGGTCGGCCTTGGCGGCCGCTTCGACGCCACCAATGTCGTTGCCCGGCCGGCGGTGTCGGTGATCATGCCGGTGTCGATGGATCACGAAGCCTATCTCGGCGACCGGGTCGAACTGATCGCCGCCGAAAAGGCCGGCATCATGAAGCGCGGCTGCCCGGTGGTCATCGGCGCGCAGGAGAGCGAGACGGCGCTGCAAGTGCTGATCGAAACCGCCGAGCGGCTGGATTGCCCGACCTTCGTCTACGGCCAGGATTTTCTCGCCTTCGAGGAAAACGGCCGCATGGTCTATCAGGATGAGGACGGGCTGATGGACCTGCCGCCACCGCGCCTGCCCGGGCGCCACCAGTTCGCCAATGCGGCGGCAGCGATTGCCGCCGTCAAGGCCGCCGGTTTCGAAATCAGTCATCGCGCCACTGAGAAGGCGATGGCGAGCGTCGCATGGCCGGGCCGCATGCAGAAATTGGCACAGGGCCGGCTGGCGGACCTCGCTCCCAAGGGCGCCGACATCTGGCTCGATGGCGGTCACAATCCGGGCGCCGGCGTGGTGGTGGCGGAAGCCTTGGCCGAGCAGGAGGAAAAGAACCCGCGGCCGCTGTTTTTGATTGCCGGCATGATCAACACCAAGGACCAGAGCGGCTATTTCCGCGCCTTCAAGGGCCTGGTCCGCCATGTCTACACCGTGCCGGTGAGCATGAGCGACGCCGGTGTGCCGAATGACGAACTGGCGATCCGGGCGACCGAGGCCGGCCTCATCGCCGAGCCGGTCAGCTCCGTCGCCAGCGCGCTGATGCTGCTGCGCGACACCTGGGACGGCCCGGCGCCGCGCATCCTGATCGGTGGTTCGCTGTATCTCGCCGGTGCGGTGCTGGCCGAAAACGGCACGCCACCGACCTGAATCCACACTTTCGCGAGGGAGCCGGTGATGATCAAGGTGAAGCAACTCGCCCATGTCTGCATCTTCGCGCATGATCTGGAAGCGACGCGGGCCTTCTACCGCGACGTGCTCGGCCTCGACACGCAGTTCAACTTCCTGCGCGACGGAAAGGTGTTCGGCTTCTACCTCAATTGCGGCGATCGCAGCCATGTCGAGGTGTTCCAGAAGGACGGCACCAGCCATAGCGAGCTCAACCAGATCAACCATTTCTGCCTTGAGGTGGAAAACATCGATGCGGCGATCGCCCACATCAAGTCGAAAGGCATTGATATCACGGCCAAGAAGCATGCCTGCGACGACACGTTTCAGGCCTGGATCCGCGACCCCAACGGCGTGAAGATCGAGCTGTTCGAATACACCGCAAAAAGCGCGCAATTCACCGGCGGGGATCGCATCGCCGACTGGTAGTATTTTGGCCCGGGGAATCTATCGGGCGGTTGCCCCTCGGGCAGAAGCCCCGATATGCTTGGCGAAGCATGGAGGCAAGCTCGAATGGTTGTGAAGTGTCTTGTTACCGTCGACAACGACCCGCCGGAGGAGCTGATATTTGAATATGCTCCGCGGGTCGGCGATCATGTGATGTTACCGGGAGCCATCGAGCCACCGCACCCAATTGTTCGAGTGGCCCACAGACCGACGCGCCCCAATGATGCATCCGGCCAGCCCAGTGTCGCGTATTTCGTAAGCCGAGAGACGTTTCTCTATCGTGTGTATACGGGCGCTATAGAGGGATATGGGCAGGTCCTGAAGCCCGCGACCGGACGGAAGCCCGGCAAGCCTAGGCAGGCCAAAAAAACCGTGGCTCAAACTAAATAGACATCGGCGGCCGCGGCACCAGTCTGAGGCCTATTTCAGCTCGATCTCGATGAAGGCGTATTCGCCGTCATTGGCGCTGATGACGTCGTGCTCGACGCCTTCCTTGCGGAAGTAGGGCGCGCCCTTCTTCATTTCAGCAAAACTCTCGCCGTCCTTGGTCACCAGCTTCACCTTGCCGTCCATCAGCGGCACCACGACGTAGTCATGGCCATGCCGGTGCCAGCCGGTGTTGTCGCCGGGCTGGAAGCGGTATTCGGTGACGATGACGCGCTCATTGTCGATGAAGACGGTGGCCTTGGCGGATCCGGTCATTCTGTTTCTCCTGTCCAGCCTCAGCAGAAGACATGGAGGCTTCAGGCGCGAGTGCCAGAGAGGTCAGGCGATAACGCCAAAGAAAAGCCCGGCGCGAGGGCCGGGCTTAACGTGAAATTTCTACAGGATCAGGCGAGGCTGCCATTGATCCAATGCGACAGCGCGGTCTTCGGGGCGGCGCCGACCTTCATGTCGGCGACTTCGCCGCCCTTGAAGATCATCAGCGTCGGGATCGAGCGCACGCCGAACTGGGCGGCAAGCTCGGGGTTCTCGTCGATGTTCAGCTTGGCGATCTTGATCTTGTCGCCGAGTTCGTTGGCGATCTCTTCCAGCGACGGACCGATCATCTTGCAGGGGCCGCACCATTCGGCCCAGAAATCCACGACGACGGGCTGCGAGGCGTTGAGCACATCGGCCTGGAAATTGCTCTTGTCGACCTTGACGGTGGCCATGCGAAATCCTTTCGAAATTTATCTCGCACCAAATGTGGTGGTTGAGCAGCCCTTCTTCAAGCAGAACTTGTGTCACGCTCCCGTGAGTCGGGCAAGGGCGTCATCCATCGCCTGCGCCGGCAGTTCGATAAGCCTCGGTGCCTCGGTGAACAGCAGTGCTGCCGTCACCGCGCGGCCGGGGTAAAGCGGCTGGAGCAGCGCGCGGTAGAGCGCCAGCTGCAGTATATAGGCCGGCGGCACCTGGGCCAGGCCTGCGGGCGCCGGCCGGTTGGTCTTGTAGTCGACGATCGATACGCGCCCGGGCGTCACCGCCAGCCGGTCGATCTTGCCGGAGATCGAGCGCAGCCTGCCCTTGACCTCGATACTGCCCATGACGGCCACTTCGGCGCGGGACGACGGCGAAAACAGCCCGGCAAAACGCGAATCTCTGAGGATCGCCATCACCGAAGCCAGCGCCTTGTTGCGCTCGGCCTCCGACCAGTCGGCGCCGGCTCGAATGAGATACTGCGCCGCCGCGCCTTGCCGTTCGTCTTCGGCAAAACCGGGCAGCATCTGCAGCAGCTTGTGCAGCGCCAGCCCGCGCATCACGGCAAAACCGGGCTCCGCTTCGCTGTCCAGCACCGGCGAACGCGTATCGACGACCGCCTCCTTGCCCTCGTCGATCAGCGCCGAAGCGCCGGAAGGCGATAGCGGGCGCGGCAGTTCTTCATAAGGCGGCAAAGGGCGAAACAGGTTTGCCGGCAAGAACGGCAAAAGCGGTTGCGGCAGCCGCGCCTCGTCGGCGGCTGCCAGCGCCACCGGCGGCAGCTTGGTGATGACGAAGCGATGCACCGGCTCGCCGCTGGCGGGATGATGGCGCTCCGTGCTTTCCGGCGCTGCCAGCAGCGCGCGGCTGACGATCGAATGCCAGGTGCCGGTGCTGGGCTGACGCTTGCCGTGATAGCCGCAGACGATCAGCCGGTCCTCGGCGCGTGTCATGCCGACATAGAGCAGCCGCCGGTATTCGTCGTCGGCAAGCTCCCGCGCCCTGGCCGAGGCCGCCTTGGAGAAGCCGTTGGCGACATCGGCGGCCGAGCGCCAGAGATAGCCCTTGCCGTCGAAATTGCGGCCCGAAGCGTCGAACGGCATGAGCCGCGGCAGATGCTGGTCGCTGAACGGCGCCGACCCGCCATCGACCAGGAAGACAACAGGCGCTTCCAGGCCCTTGGCGGCGTGCACGGTCATCACGCGGACCTCGTCGCGCGTCTGGTCCATCTCGCGCTTGATCTCCGGGCCGGTGTTCTCCAGCGTCGCCAGAAAGGCTTCCAGCCCCGGCAGTCCGGTGCGTTCCTCGGCCAGGCAGAAACTCAGGAATTCGTCGAGGATGTCGCCGGCTTCCGGTCCAAGCCGGGCGATCATCTTCTTGCGCAGGCCGTCGCGCGCCAGCACCCCGGCGTAGAATTCGAACACGGGCCGGAACGCCGCCTCGTTGGCCCAGCCGTCGAGCCGGGCAACGACATCGGTCAGCGCGGTATTGTCGCCAGCATGCTGGCGTAGTGAGGCGATCAGCGATGTTCCGGCTGGCCGTCCGGCGCCAAGCGTAAAAAGCGTCTCCTCCGACACGTCGAAAACCGGGCTGCGGAGCACGGCGGCGAGCGACAGATCATCCTGCGGCTGGATGAGGAAATGGCCGAGTGCGATCAGGTCCTTGACCGCGATGTGGCCGGGCAGGCTCAGCCGGTCGGCGCCGGCGACGGGAATATCGCGGTCCTTCAGCGCGCGCGACAGCGCATGGACGAAGCGGTCGCGCTTGCGCACCAGCACAAGAATGTCGCCGGCCCTCAGCCTGCGTCCCTTGCCCTCGATGATCTCGCGGTCCTTGAGCCAGGCCTGGATGGTCGCAGCCACGTGCTCGGCCACCCGCACAGCCGGCGCGCTGGCATGATTGACCGGCAACGTCCAGTCGTCGGGCTCCTCGACGGCGTCAGCGCCGAGCGACGGCCAGACCTCGACATAGCCAGGCGCGTCGTTGCGGATCGCCTTATGGTCGAGCGGATCGGGGTCATGGCTGATGCCGCGCCGCACGCCCGGATCGGCAAAGACGCGGTCGACGGCGGCAAGCACGTCGTCGGTCGACCGGAACGACCAGGTCAGTTTCAGGTCGGCAAACGAAGCATTGGCGGCGTTCACGCGTCCGGAAAACAAGAGCCGGCTGTCGGCGAAGGAATCCGGCGCGGCACCCTGAAAGGAATAGATCGACTGCTTTTCGTCGCCGACGGCGAACACCGTGCGATTGGTCGTGCCGCGCTGGCCGTGGCCGGCAAAGAACTCCTCCGCCAGCCGCTTCACCACCTCCCATTGGTCGGGGCTGGTGTCCTGCGCCTCGTCCAGCAGGATGTGGTCGATACCCTGGTCGAGCTTGTACTGCACCCAGGGTCCGGCATCCGGCCGCGCCAGAAGGTTGACGGTGCGGGTGATGAGGTCGTTGAAGTCGAGAAAGCCGCGGCTGCGCTTCAGGCGCTCGTACCGCACGATCAGCCAGTCGGCTATGGTCAACGCCGCGACCGTGCCTTCCAGCATCCGGAACAGCGCCAGCCGGTCGGAGACCTCTGTTATCGCCTTGACGGCCGCCAGATAGCGCTCGGGAAGGTCGGGCAGCCGGCCGAGCAGCGCCTTCTTGAACAACTTTGAGGGATCATAGGGGTCGCCATCGGCCTTGAGAAAGGCTTTGCCGAGCATCTGCAGCCGGCGGGTCGGGTCCGTCTCGGCAAAGGCCAAGCGGGCATAGGGCAAGAGATTGTTGAGCACGGTGCGGGCGTCGGCGGCCTCGGCGGCACTGGCGAACACTGCAAAGAAGTCCAGCAGGAAACCCGGCAGCGGCCATACCGATGCCGCTATGTCTTCGGCGTTCTGCCCGGGGCGAAAATGGAATTCGTCGAACAGGGCCCGAAAGCCGGCGCCGTCGCGCCGGACCGCATCGATGAAGCCGCGTAAGCCGTCGCGCTTGCGCACGATTTCGGCGAGCAGCGCGTCGAGCCCGTGTTCGCCGCCGCGCTCCAGCACGGTGGCAAAGGCCTCGGCCAGTCCGGTGTCTCCGGCTGACGTGCCCGAAATCATGTCGCGTCGCGCCGCGGCGAACAGCGAGGCCTCCATCTGCGGATCGAGCATTTCGAAATGCGCCGGGATGTTGGCCTCCAGCGGAAACTGGTGCAGCACCGATTCGCAAAAGGCGTGGATGGTCTGGATCTTCAGCCCGCCCGGCGTTTCCAGCGCTTCGGCAAACAGCCGGCGCGCCCGCCGCATCGTGTCGCGGTCGGGCCGGCGGTCGTCCACCGCCTCAATCTTTGTGGCAAGCTCGGCATCGCCGAGCGCCGTCCATTCCGACAGGGTCGAGAACACGCGGTTCGACATGTTGGCGGCCGCCGCCCGCGTATAGGTCAGGCACAGGATCTTCGACGGATCGGTGCCGTTGAGCAGCAGCCGGATGACGCGCTGGGCCAGCACATGCGTCTTGCCCGAGCCGGCATTGGCGGACACCCAGGCCGAGTTCTTCGGGTCGGAAGCGCGCGTCTGGCTGGCGGCGGTTTCGCCGGGAATGGGATAGGCTTTCTTCATGCCTCCCCCGCCTCGTCATCGCTGTCGCCGCCGGCGGACCATTCGAGCACGCGCGCCAGGTGGTCGTAGTCGCCATCGCTCTCGCCTTCGCGAAACGGCAGCGCCCGCGACAGATAGCCGGTCGTCGGATCGGCATAGTGGACCAGCAGCTTTTCCAGCCGCGCCCAGGCCTCTTCGGCGAGGTCTTCTGCGGTCCGGGGCTGGCGGTTGTAGTCGAGGATGGATTCCTCGAACACTTCGCCATTCGGCTTCAGCCGCACGAATGCAAGCTGCGAGGGTTCGCGCGCGCCAAGCCCCTTGAAGGCGCCGCGCCGGAGCAGCGCCCCTTCGAGCGCCAGCTGTGGCGCCAGCAGCGTGTGCGCCTGCGCCTTGGACGGCGAGGAGCCGGTCTTGTAATCGAGAATGTCGGCCATGCCACCGGCCAAAAGGTCGACGCGGTCGGCATAGCCGGACAGCGTCACACCGGTACGGCCGACAGCCGTCTTTTCGGCGCGCTCCTCGGCATGCCGCCGGGCGACGGCAGGGGCGCGGCCGCGCTCCCATTCGATGATGTTGGCGGCGAGCTTTTCGAAGCGCGGCCACCACACCGCCTCGACATCGGCGGGTAGGGCAATGTCGGCGAAGCAGGTCCGGCCGGCAGCGATGAGGCGTTCCAGAGCTTCGGGCGCGCGGGGATCCGCCACCTCTGTCGAGAACAGATGCAGGATGTCATGAAACAGCGTGCCGCGCTCGGCCGCACCGGGATCGCGGATCACCGGCTCGAGCGGCAGAAGGCTCAGAATACGCTTGGCATAGACCGCATAGGGGTCGCGGCGCAGCGTCTCGATCTCGGTCACCGAGAAGTGGGTGGGCCGCATGCTCAGCGGCGGTTTCGGCTGCGGTCGCGGCGCGAAATGCTGCCGCTCGCCGGCATCGAGCGCGCGCGCCCAGGCAAGCAATTCGTCGCCGCGCCCGCGCAATGCGGCCGCCGGATCCTTGCCGATGAAGGTGAGGATGCGCTGCAGCCAGCGCGACGGCACCGCCGGTGCGTCGCCGGCTCGGGCGGAGCGCGTCAGCACCACCTTTTTCGCCCCCATCGCCATCTGGAAGTCGTGGGCGGCAAGGCCGATACGGCGCTCCGGCGGCTCGAGATCGATGCCGGTCTTCATCAACCGCGACATGAAGCGATCGCTTTCCGGCTTGCGTGGCCACACGCCCTCGTTCAGCCCGCCAATGACCAGCGTGTCGACATTCTGCAGCCGCGCTTCCAGCGCCCCCCAAATGGCGATGTTGCGGTCGGTGCCTTGCCCGGGCTTGACCGTTTCCGGTGCTACCAGCGCGTCCATCACATCAGGCCATTCGTCGGCCGGGAAGTCGAACGAGGCCGAGGCCGCGACCACACCGCGCAGCAGCTCGGCGAGTTTCTCGCCGGCGTCGCCGGCATAAAATTCAGCCAGGCTGCGCTCCGCCGTGCGGCCGAGATTTTCCAGCGCGGCGACGCTCGCTCTGGTCAACGCGACAAGATCGGCATTCTCTTCACCGCGAAAGGCGGTCAGCGGCGCCAGTGCCGTCACAAGCCGGCTCAGCATATCGCGGGCATCGTCGATGCCGCGCACGCTCAGGCGCGAAAACCAGAAGGGCTGGCGCTTGTCCCCGCTCAGCCCGGCGAGACGCTCCTCGAACAGTGCTGGCAAGGCGGCGATGTCGGGGCGTCCGGTGCCGCCGCGCAGCGCCACGAGTTCGATGAGCTCGGCGGCATGGCGCACGCCGGTGCGCTCAAGTCCGAGCCCGAGCAGCGGATGCTTGAGCAGCGACAAAAGGCCGACGGGATCGCCGGGCCGGAATACCGCTTGAAGTGTGAGCCGCAGCAGGCTGGCGGCAGGCGTGTTGGCGAGCGGCGTGCCGCCGGAATCGTCAGCGATCACACCGAAGCGCAACAGCTCGGCCGAGACGCGCCGCGCCAGCCCGCGGTCGCCGGTAACGAGCGCTGCCCTGTGCCCCGGCTGTTCCACGGCGGTTTTCAGCGCGATGGCGATCGCCGCCGCCTCGTCGCGTTCGCTGGCGGCTTCGACCAGCGTCACATCGGCGAAGGCCTCGGCGATATCCAGGGCGTTGAAGCGTATGCGGGTCTCGGCCCATAGTTCCGTGGTCTCGGCCGGACGCAGCGCCTCGCCGACAAGGGCCGCGCGGAGCACCAGTGCGGGCTCGGCGGCGACCACTTCCTCGACATCGCCACGCAGCACGCCAACCTTGCCGATCAGCTTGGCCATGCCGTATTGTGGGTGGCCGAGCAGTGCCGGCCGCGCACCGGGCGCCGCAATCGCGGCAAAAGACGGTTCGTCCAGCATCCCATCGAGCCCGGGCAGCACCACGGCGCCGTTAGGCAGGCTGGCGACCGTGGCAAGCAGTT
Source organism: Mesorhizobium sp. M0058 (assembly GCF_040323095.1). Classification (NCBI taxonomy): domain Bacteria; kingdom Pseudomonadati; phylum Pseudomonadota; class Alphaproteobacteria; order Hyphomicrobiales; family Phyllobacteriaceae; genus Mesorhizobium; species Mesorhizobium sp. M0058. Next base: position 233,652 of record NZ_JAMYUQ010000011.1, on the reverse strand, counting down.
CAGCCGTGGCCGGAATAGAGCCCGTCGAGCCGGCGGCGATCACCGGGCCTTTGGGCGGGTTGCGTTCCAGCCGCTTCGCCTCGCGCCGGATCAGCGCATTGCGGTGCGCGGCCGGGTTGGAGCGGTCGCGCTCCTCCAGCAATTTCGGCCAGGCCTCGGTGACGATACGGAGGAAATCGAGCGTCACCAGCCACCAACCGGCAAGATTGCCGGTGACCAGATCGGCAAGCCTGGTCCAGTCCGTGCCTTCGGTTTCGATTTCGTCCATGAGCCGGGCGAGGTCGCGCGCCAGCCAGATCGCATCGGCGGCGGAGGCCGGCACGACAATCTCTTCGTTGAACATATCAAGGACATGCGCCGGCAGGGTGCGCTTCCAGGCCTGCACCAGCGGCGCCAGCAGCAGCAGGCGTTCGATGGCTGCGATCGGCGGCGCCATTTCAAGCTCGGTCGGCGTGCCGGCGTCGAAGGCGGCTTCGTCCTGGTCGAACTCTCCGAGCGGGCGGATGACCGGCAGGATCGCCGAACGGCGGCTCCCTCCCGGTCCCGAAAGCGCGTCGACAAAGGCGCCGCGCAGCGCACGGGCCGCGCGCCGTGTCGGCACATAGATGGTGACATCAGCCAGCGCCAGCGGATCGCCGTCGAACCGGAAGCCGGGCACCAGCCGTCCGGCCAGCAAGGCCTCGGCCAGAGTCGGCAGGAATGGCGCTCCGGGCGGGATCGAAAGAACGCGGCGCGCGCCGCTCATACCACCTTCGCGAGAGCTTCGGCGGCGGCCGCTTCCGCCTGCGGAATGGCGTCGGGAGTGCCGACGGTGATCCAGCTTCCGCGCATCTGCATGCCGAACAGACGGCCAGAGGCGATTGCCTTGTCGAAATAGGTGTTGAGCGAATGCGCCCCGGCCGGCGCATCCCTGAAGATGGCGGGATTGACGATTGCCGCTCCGGCATAGATCAACCCGGCCGGATCGCCTTTCGAGCGCCGCAGGCCGCCATCCGGCGCCATCAGGAAATCCGTGCCGACACCGTGTCCGGTGGCCGAGTCGAGATCGGTAAGCATCAGCAGAATATCCATTTTCGCGCCGTCCCATGCAAGGGCAAGGCGCTCGAGGCTGGGCTGGCCGCTGTCGATCCAGAACGTATCGGCGTTGATGATGTAGAAGGGGTCGCTGCCCAGCAGCGGCAATGCCTTGACGATGCCACCCGCCGAATTCAGCAGTGCGTCGCGCTCGTCGGAAATGACGATCTTTGGCGCCCGCCTGTGGGCGATATGGGCGACGATCTGGTCCGGCAGATAGTGCACGTTGACGATGGCTTTCTCGACGCCGGCCGCTTCGAGACTGTCCAGCCCCCAGTCGAGCAAGGTCCTGCCGGCGATCCGCACCAGCGGCTTCGGCATGGTGTCGGTGATCGGCCGCATGCGCTTGCCAAGACCAGCCGCCAGCACCATCGCTGTGGTCAAGGTCACGGGAGCCGTTCCTCCAGCAGGCCATGTGCCATGTAAAACTCCTTCAACTGAGCCAGCGCCGGGTGCGCCAGCGCCCGCCTGAGATAATCGCGGATGCGCGGCAGGTGTCGGAGATAATAGGGCTTGCCGTCGCGCTTTTCGAGCCGCACGAAAATGCCGAGGATCTTCGAATTGCGCTGCGCCGCCATGATCGCATAGGCCGCGCGGAAGGCGTCCTCATCGAAGCCGCCGGCGGCGTGGCGCGCAGCGACATAGGCGTCCACGGTCCGCTGCTCGATATCGGGCGAAACGGTGACGCGGGCATCCATGGCCAGCGACGCAACGTCATAGGCCGCCGGACCCATCAGCGCGTCCTGGACATCGACGATGCCCAGCCGGTCGTGGCCTTTGCGGTCACCGCGCCAGATGATGTTGGGCGAATGGAAGTCGCGCAGCATCAGCGTGTATTCCTGTGTGTCCAGCCGATCGAGAACCGCGTTCCATTCCCTGTGATAGCCGGCGCGTAAAGCCTCGCTTGCCGGGCTGCCGGTCACCATCGGCACATACCAATCGACCAAGAGATCGGCTTCGATCAGCATGGCGGCGCGATCGAAGGGCGGCACCTCGTGGAAGACGCCCGGCACGGCCTCCATGCGCTGCGGCCAGGTCTTCCCATGCATCATCGCCAGCAATTCGGCCGCTGCCGCGTAGCGCTCGGCCACCGGCTCATCATTGCCGTCGAGAAAACCTTCCGAGCCCAGATGCTCCAGCAGCAGAAAGCCCCGTTCGAGATCCTCGGCATGGATTTTTGGGACACTGACACCTTGCGCCAGCAGCGCCTTGTCGATGGCGACGAAAGCGGTGACCGACTGCGCCGTGTGGGCGATCACGGCATAGGGCTTGCCGTCGCGCACCGGCGGCCCCAGCACCAGCCTTGGCGAATTCATCAGCACGCGCGGCGCAAGGCCGGCGAGCGAAACAATCTCGTAAGAGCGCGCCGAGGCGTCGCCGACGAAATGGCGCCGCGCGGCGTCGCCCCAACCGGCCGTTTTGAGGAAATCGCGCATCGCCAGCGATCGCGCCACGCGTTCGAAGGCAACGCCTTGGCCCGATAGTTTCGCCAATCGTCCTTCGTCCTGATGGACGAGTTCGATCCAGATCGACGTTCTCGGAAGAGCGGCCTCCGCCCGTTCCGGCCACTCGACAAGGGCAGCGCCCTGCAGCAGCGCCTCGTCGAAACCCAGCTCGTCCATCTCGCCGGCCGAGGACAGGCGATAGAGATCGAAATGGTGCACGGGGATGCGCGTGTCGTAGCTTTGCACCAAGGTGAAGGTAGGGCTCGGCACATCGAGGCCGGCATCATCGGCCAGCGCCCTGATCAGGGCCCGCGCCAGCGTCGACTTGCCGGCGCCGAGATCGCCCTTGAGCGCCAGCACGTCGCCCGGCCGCAGCGCCATGGCCAGGTCTTCGCCGAGCCTTGCGGTCGCAGCCTCGTCGGCGAGAAAACGCTCCAGCACAACAACAGTCATCGAGCGCGCTACTCGGCCGCGGCGCGGATGCCCGACGGTGCATCGGGGAAGGTGCAGATGACGGTGGTGCCCTTGTCCTTGCCGGTCTCGATGCGCACGCTGCCGCCGTGCAGCTCGACAAAGCTCTTGACGATCGACAGGCCTAAGCCCGCACCGCGCCGGCGCCCGCCATTGGTGCGCGGCTCGAAGCGGCGGAACACCGAATCGAGCAGGTCCGGCGGCATGCCGGGGCCGTTGTCATGGACGGAGAATTCCACACCTTGCTCCAAATGCCGGCAGGCAAGCGTGATAGTGCTCGCCTCCGGCGCGTAATTGGCGGCGTTGCTGAGCAGATTGTAGAGGATCTGGCGAACCCGGGTCTCGTCGCCGTGAAAACTCTTCGGCGCCGCAGCGGCGTCGATCCGGAGCTTGATCGAATGCTCTTGCAGCCGGTCGGCGACCAGTTCGGCCGCGGCCTCGATGGTGCGCTCGACGCTTACTTCCGAAATGTCGAGCTGCATGATGCCGGCGTCGACGGTGGCGAGGTCGAGTATGTCGTTGACGATGGTGAGCAGCACCGAGGATGACGAGCCGACATGCTCGACATATTCGCGCTGCTTTGGGCTGAGCGGCCCGGTCGCCGGCAGCGACAGAAGCTCGGTGAAGCCGATGATGTTGGTCAGCGGCGAGCGCAGCTCGTAGGAGACATGCTGCACGAACTCGTTCTTCAGCTGGTCGGATTTCTGCAGCGCTTCGTTCTTGTCCTTCAGCGCGCGCTCGACATTGACGCTGTCGGTGACGTCCACAAAGGTCATCATCACCTGGCCGTTGGGCAGCGGGATGACGGCGTAGCTGAGCACTGTGCCGTTCTTCAGTTCGGTCTGGCCATGGCGGTCGCGGCGCTCGTCGTCGAAACCGGTGATGGCGGCGACGAACCCGCCCCACGGGCTGTCGACGGCGCGCTGGTCGCTGAGATCGCGGATCGCCGAGACATGGACGTTGGGCTTGATCACATCCTGGCTCAGTCCCCACAGCGCGACAAAGGCCGGGTTCGACAGGCGCAGCCGCCCATCGGGACCGAACACGGCGACGCCTTCGGCCAGATTGTCGAGCGTTTCGCCCTGGACCCGCACCGCCGTCTGGTAGCGGCTTTCGAGGTCCATCTTCTCGGTCAGGTTCTCGAACACCCAGGTCACGCCGCCCTTCGGCTGCGGGTTGGCCACCACGCGGATGGTCTTGCCGTCGGGCAGATGCCACCAATGCTCTTGCGATTCCACCGCGCGGTAGGCGCCAAGCAGGCCTTCTTTCCAGCGCCGCCATTCCGGCTGCTCGGCGATCTTGCCTTCGCTGCGCAGCCGGTCGAGCAGCAGCGCATTGTCGGGCGCGCTGTGCAGGAAGCCCGGGTCCAGCCCCCACAGTTTCTGGAACGCCTGGTTGAAGAAGCGCAACTTCTCGTTGGCATCGAAGATCGCCACCGCCGTGTTGAGCTGGTCGAGCGTGTCGGCATGGCTGCGCACCGTGCGCTCATATTCGCCGCGAATGGTTTCGGTGGCGCTGGTGTCGCAGGCAAGACCGGCCGAGCCGTCGGCACCGGCGAAGTCGGTGACGGCGAACACCCGGCGGTCGCCCTCGATCACCGTCGACAGCGTCTGTTCGAAGATCGGGCGCGATTTGTGCTGCGCGGCGATCTGTTCGCGCGCTTGGGCGCCGAGGAATTCCTTGGCTTCGCGCACCGCGGTCTCGGCGTTCGGTGCCTCGACCGCTCCGGCATAGGCACGGTTGACCCATTTCAGCCGCCCGTCGGTGGCGCGCAGCCAGGCCGGCATCGGCAAGGCGTCGAGCAGGCCGATCATCGTCTCGTAGTCGGCGGCCAGCCGCTGGTTCTCGATCTTCAGCCTGGCCTGGCTTCGCTGCGTCTCCGACAGCGAGACGAAGCGCACCAGCACATGCGCGGCGCTCTTGCGGCCATGCACTTCAAGCGGCGCCCCGGCCTGCGATTCGATCACGAGATCAAAGGGTTTCGCTTTCTCGCGCAGACCAGCGACGGCATTTTCGAGCGCCGCCGCCGAGCGCGGCATCAGCCAGCGGCCGAAGGCGAGGAAGGCTGCACGGTCGTCCGGCGCACCGCTTTCCAGCGGCAGCGTGCCGATCAGCTCCGGCTTCTTGTTCTCCGACGCCCAGACGATGACGCGCTGGTCACGCAGATTGAGCAGCGCCTCGGAGCGCTGCAGCGCCGCATTGATGTCGGCAATGCGGGCTCTGAGTTCGACATTCTGCGCCGAGGTGCGGGCTCTTTCGCGGATCAGGAAGATGGCCGAGACCAGTGCCGCGCCCATGACGCCGACGAACATGGCGAGCTGGATGACTTCGACCGCGCTGACCGACAGTCCGGCCTTCTGCGCAATGGCCGGCTCGGCATGGGCGGCAAACGAGGTGAGCGGGCCGGCAAGAGCTGAGGTGGCAAGAAAGCCGGCGGTGCGGGCGCCAACGCGCCTCTTCAGGCCACCGCCTGTCGTGACGGAGCCATTGCTATCGGAATCGTCATGGCCGCCGGAAACGGCCGATCCCGCGCGAGGCGGGTTTTCCCCCGGCATGCCTTGGTCCTCTTCGCCGCCTGAATGCAAGACCGCCTAGATCAGGATCACGTTTGATGGAAACGCCCTTCTGACCTAACTCTTTTCTAAAGGGCATGATCTTTTCCGAAAACCGCTTCCCACTTTTCGCTGACGCGGTCCTTCGGTTCGAATCATGCTCTCGATGCGTACGCCGGCCTCGTCCCCGGCCCACGAATCAGCACAATAGCGCGTGCTGGAATCGGCGTGAAGAATCATCCGCGCAAAAAAGAAGCCGGGCGAAAAGTCAATCGCCCGGCTTCAATATCTAGTGGTAAACGCCGCTTTGGCTAATAGCGGTAGTGTTCCGGCTTGAACGGACCCTGCGGGGTCACGCCGATATAGGCGGCCTGTTCGCCGGAAAGTTCGGTCAAGCGGGCTCCAAGCTTGTCGAGATGCAGACGCGCCACCTTCTCGTCGAGGTGCTTGGGCAGCACATAGACCTGGTTCTGGTACTGGCCGGGCTTGGTGTAGAGCTCGATCTGCGCCAGCACCTGATTGGTGAACGAAGCCGACATCACGAAGCTCGGATGACCGGTCGCGTTTCCGAGGTTGAGCAGGCGCCCCTCGGACAGCAGGATCATCCGCTTGCCGTCCGGGAAGGTTATCATGTCGACCTGCGGCTTGACGTTGGTCCATTGCAGGTTGCGCAGCGACGCGACCTGGATCTCATTGTCGAAGTGGCCGATATTGCCGACGATCACCATGTCCTTCATCGAGCGCATGTGGTCGAGGGTGACGACATCCTTGTTGCCGGTGGTGGTGATGACGATGTCGGCGGTCGGTGCGGCATCTTCCAGCGTGACGACTTCAAAGCCGTCCATCGCCGCTTGCAGCGCGCAGATCGGATCGACTTCGGTGACCTTGACGCGGGCGCCGGCGCCCTTGAGCGAAGCCGACGAGCCCTTGCCGACGTCGCCATAGCCGCAGACGACCGCAACCTTGCCGGCCATCATGGTGTCGGTGCCGCGGCGGATGCCGTCGACCAGCGATTCCTTGCAGCCATATTTGTTGTCGAACTTCGACTTGGTGACCGAGTCGTTGACGTTGATCGCCGGGAAGGGCAGCAGGCCCTTCTTCTGCAGCTGGTAGAGCCGGTTGACGCCCGTCGTCGTCTCTTCGGTGACTCCGCGAATGGCTTCCTTCTGCTTGGTGAAGAAGCCGGGTGAGGCCTTCAGGCGCTTCTTGACCTGGGCGTAGAAGTATTCCTCTTCCTCGCTCTGCGGGTTGGACAGCACGTCCTCGCCGGCCTCGGCGCGGGCGCCGATCAGTATGTACATGGTGGCGTCGCCGCCATCGTCGAGGATCATGTTGGAGAGGCCGCCATCGGCCCACTGGAAGATCCTGTCGGTGTAGTCCCAATACTCCTCGAGCGACTCGCCCTTGACGGCGAACACCGGGATGCCGGCCTCGGCGATGGCTGCGGCCGCATGGTCCTGGGTCGAGAAGATGTTGCACGAGGCCCAGCGGATATCGGCGCCAAGCGCCTTCAGCGTCTCGATCAGCACCGCAGTCTGGATGGTCATGTGCAGCGAGCCGGTGATGCGCGCACCTTTCAACGGCTTCTTGTCGCCGAATTCCTCGCGGCAGGCCATCAGGCCCGGCATTTCGGTTTCGGCGATATCGAGTTCCTTGCGGCCCCAGCCGGCAAGCGAGATGTCGGCGACCACATAGTCCTTGCTACCTGTCATGGCAGTGCTCCGGTGTGATTTGTCTTCAGAATGCGCCTGCGCCACACGGCGCGTCCAAGGGCGCGGGATGCCGGCCTGACTAGCAGATCGCCGCCAAGACGACAATGGGATATAAAGAAATCTTTATGCGCGTATGTGTTTTACGGGGATGCATGCCGCCCAAAAGTATCCCGCGGTTTTGGGACAACGGCGTCCAAAGCAAAAACTTCAGCACTCTTCGCCGAAGCGCGAGGCGACCAGCTGCTCCAGCGCGTCCATCGCCGCTGCGGCTTCAGCGCCGCTGGCGGTGACGCGGATCGAATAACCGGGGCTCGCCGCCAGCATCATCAGCCCCATGATCGAGGTGCCGCCGACCTTGAGACCATCCTTCTCGACATGGACGGTGGCGTCGAAGCCGCTGGCGACCTGGACGAACTTCGCCGAGGCGCGCGCATGCAGGCCGCGCTGGTTGACGATCGGGAACTCGCGCACGATCTCACCGGGCGACAGCGCGTTCATTTGCTGCTCAGCAGCTGACTTGCGACGTTGATGTATTTGCGCCCCGCGGCCTGCGCCTCGTCGAGCGCGGTCGCCATGTTGTCGCCCTTGCGGATCGACGACAGCTTGATCAGCATCGGCAGGTTCATGCCGGCGATGACCTCGGTGCGACCGGATTCCATCACCGAAATGGCGAGGTTGGAAGGCGTGCCGCCGAACATATCGGTCAGAACGATGACGCCGGTCCCGGTGTCGACGCGGCCGACGGCGTCGACGATATCGCGCCTACGCTGCTCCATATCGTCGTCGGCGCCGATTGCCACGGTTTCGAAATTGTCTTGTGGCCCCACGACATGTTCCACGGCATGGCGGAACTCGGCGGCCAGTTGACCGTGCGTTACAAGCACGAGTCCGATCATTCTATGGTGGCTCCCGTCATCGCCGCTTCACAGGCGCTTTTTATGCTCGCCGGCCATCCCAGGCGGCGGGAGCGCTATCTTGTCGACGCGCGGCGCGTTGACAAGCCCAAAATTGCGTCGGCCATGGCCAATTTGACGCATTGCAGCAAAAAACCGGCGGCGGATCATACGAAAGGCGCAATCGCCAGCCGCGCCATTACCGCCGGCAAAGCCGCAGTGACGTTGCGCTGAACGAGGTCGATGCGCGGCACCACACAGCCGGCAATGGTCGCGCTCGACTCTTCCTGGAAACGCTCCACAGCGTTAGCGGCAACCAGCTGGATCGTAAGGTCGATGACTCCCACAGATTGGAACAAAAGCGGCTTCGGACCAAGTCCGGGCACCTCTGCGAGGCCGGCAATGCTGGCGGGCGCATGGCAGACCAGCCGCCCGAAACGCGCCGCGACAAACAGCTGGTCGTCGCCGATCAGCCGCGCAAACAGCCCGAGCCGGCTGAAATGGTCGATGAGCGCCAGCGCCAGCGTTGTCTTGCCCGAGCCGGACGGCCCGGTGATCAGGACGCCCCGCTCGCCAATCAGGACTGCGGTGGCATGGATGTTCTCGGGTTCCGCGGTGGGATCGGGCATGCGCAGCCGCGATCAGCCTTCGGCCGGCAGCGTAACGACGAAGCGCGCGCCCTTGATGTCGCCGGGCTTGGTGCCGGGGATGTTCTCGGCGGTCAGCGTGCCGCCATGGGCTTCGACGATCTGCCTGGATATCGACAGGCCAAGCCCCGAATTCTGGCCGAACGCCTCGCCGGCCGGGCGGTCGGTGTAGAAGCGCTCGAAGATGCGGTCGATGGCGTCGGCGCGGATTCCGGGGCCGTTGTCGTCGACGGTGACGATGTTGACCTTGCCCGAGCGTGCCAGGGAAATGGCGATATGGCCGTGGTCCTCCGGCACGAAGGAGCGGGCATTCTCGATCAGATTGGTGATGACCTGGCCGATCCTCAGATCATGGCCGGTGACGAAATAGCCTTTGACGCCTTGCGGCAGCTTGGCGGCCTTGAATTCGATCTCGACAGCCTTTTTGTTGCGCGTCGCTTCGCGCGACACGGCGACGAGATCGGTGATGAATTTCTTCAAATCGACCGTGGCGGCATCCTCACGCGCCAGTTCGGCGTCTAGGCGCGAGGCATCGGAAATGTCGGTGATCAGCCGGTCGAGACGCCGGACATCGTGCTGGATGATCTCCATCAGCCTGCCGCGTGAATTGTCGTTCTTGGCCAGCGGCAAGGTCTCCACCGCGCTGCGCAGCGAGGTCAGCGGGTTCTTCAGCTCGTGCGAGACATCGGCGGCGAAGCTTTCGATCGCCTCGATGCGGGCATAGAGCGCATTGGTCATGTCGCGCACCGCGACCGACAAATTGCCGATCTCGTCCTGGCGGTCGGAAAAGTCGGGGATCTCCTCGCGGCTCTTGACGCCGCGCCGCACCCGCACTGCCGCCGCCGATAGCCGGCGCAGCGGATTGGCGATGGTGGATGCGAGCAGCATCGACAGGATGGCGGTGACCAGGGCGGCGATGCCGAACACGCGCAAAATAGCCTTGCGCTCGGCGGCGACGATCTTGTCGATGTCGCCGCCTTCCGTCGACAGCATCAGCACGCCGAGGACGGCGCGGAAGCGCTGGATCGGCACCGCCACCGAAACGATCTGCTCGCCCTGTTCGCTCACCCGCACGATCGTCGACGGACTGCCGGTCAGCGCCTTGACCACTTCCGGGAAGGCCGCACCGTTGCCGCCGGGCTGCTCATGGTAGACGGGCAGGTCCTTGTTGCGGAAGAAGTCGAAGACGAATTTCTGCACGCGCTCCAGCATATCCGGCTGCTCGTCCTCGACCGGCGGCAGGTCGTAGCGCAGGATCTGGCCGCGCGAGTAGAGATGGCGCGAATCGAGCAGCAGATTGGCGTCGCGGTCATAGATGCGGGCCCGGGTGCGCGTCGGCGAAATCAGCCGCCGCAGCACCGGCGCGACGCGCTCGGGGTTGATCGGGAAATCCAGATTGTCGAGCTGGTCTGAGCCCGGCCCCAGGCTTTCACCGGCCTGCAGTTCGAGTAGTTTTTCCGGATCGATGCTGATCGAATCGGTCTCGACCGTTGCCGACGCGGCAATGGCGCCGGCGATGATCTCGCCCTGCGTCATCAGGCTTTCGACGCGGGCGTCGATCAGCCCGTCGCGGAAGGTGTTGAGATAGAGGATGCCGGTGACCAGCACGGCGAGGCCGGCCAGGTTGAGGAACAGGATGCGCCGGGTCAGGCTGGAAAAGATGTGGTGGCCGAGGAAGCGGCGCATCGGCACCGTCAACCTCGACAGGAATGCGGGCAGAATCCGCGACCGCCTGACAGCGCTCGTTCGTCTGCTCCGCTGTACATCCACTGCCATCGAATAGCAGCTCCCGCCTAGTCTTTGGTTTTATGCATGTCGTCGTCCCAAAAACCGCGACCACTTTTGGGCGACATGCATCAACTCAAGCTTCGCGGAACCGGTATCCGACTCCGTAAAGGGTTTCGATCATTTCGAAGTCGTCATCGACGGCCTTGAACTTCTTGCGCAGCCGCTTGATGTGGCTATCGATGGTGCGGTCGTCGACATAGACCTGCTCATCATAGGCGGAATCCATCAGCGCATCACGGCTTTTTACCACGCCTGGGCGCTGCGCCAACGAGTGCAGGATGAGAAATTCGGTGACCGTCAGCGTCACCGGCTCGCCCTTCCAGGTGCAGGTATGGCGTTCCTGGTCCATGACCAGCTGCCCGCGTTCCAGCGAACGGGCCTGCTGGCTGGGCGCCTTTGCCGCAGCTTCGCGGGCGCTGGCGCGGCGCAGCACGGCGCGCACCCGCTCGACCAGCAGGCGCTGCGAGAACGGTTTGCGGATGAAATCATCGGCGCCCATCTTGAGGCCGAAAAGCTCATCGATCTCATCGTCCTTCGAGGTCAGGAAGATCACCGGCAGGTCCGACTTCTGCCGCATCCGGCGCAACAGCTCCATGCCGTCCATGCGCGGCATCTTGATGTCGAGGATGGCGAGATTCGGCGGCCGCGCCGCCAGGCCTTCAAGCGCCGACGCACCATCCGTGTAGGTCTCGACGCGATACCCCTCGGACTCGAGGGCGATCGACACCGATGTCAGAATGTTGCGGTCGTCATCGACAAGCGCGATTGTTGCCATTTCAAGCGGCTCCCTCATGAGCTGTCCCTTCTGTCTTAGAGAAGGGGCTTTTGCAGGACAAATTAGGTACAAAATGTGGCACAGGCTCCACCCGCTGTCGCGGACGGCTTGCCGGCGGCCCCATCGGAACCTCTACACGGGTTGGACGAACACTGTGTGCCAATCCTTTGGGCAACCACCGTGATTTTTTGCACATATAAACGATTTAAACAACTTTCAAAATTTTTAAATCGATTAATGATTTGATATCATTCGGGTTTTCTGGTTCTCACCGTCTCAGCCCCTAACGCGGGCTCGCCGGAAACGCGCCGGCAAAGTGCGGCGAATCCAGAAGAAGGGACCCTTGATGTCGGAAGTCGGCAAACGCAATTCTGCTTGCGCGATCGATCGTATCGGCCTGAAAACCACCGGCACGGTGCATTATAATTTTGGTGCGGCCGCCCTTTATGAGGCAGCGATCCGCCGTGGCGAGGCCCGGTTGACCGCCGGCGGCGCGCTGCTTGCCGAGACCGGCCAGCACACTGGCCGCTCGCCCAAGGACAAGTTTGTCGTCCGCGATGGCGCCACCGAGCCCCATGTCTGGTGGGACAACAACAAGGCGATTTCGGCGGGCCAGTTCGAAATGCTGCTCGCCGATTTCCTTGTCCACGCCGCGAATAGCGATCTCTATGTGCAGGACCTCGTCGGCGGCGCCGATGCCGAGCTGAAGCTGCCGACGCGGGTCATCACCGAATTCGCCTGGCACTCGCTGTTCATCCGCAATCTTTTGATCCGCCCGCAGGCCGCCGAGCTTGAGGATTTCGTGCCGGAGATGACGATCATCGACCTGCCGTCCTTCCGCGCCGATCCGGCCCGCCACGGCAGCCGCACCGATACGGTGATTGCGGTCGATCTCACCCGCAAGATCGTGCTCATCGGCGGCACTTCCTATGCCGGCGAGATGAAGAAATCGGTGTTCACCATGCTCAACTATCTGCTGCCGGAAAAGGGCGTCATGCCGATGCACTGCTCGGCCAATGAGGGCCCGGGCGGCGACGCAGCGATCTTCTTCGGGCTTTCCGGGACGGGCAAGACGACGCTGTCGGCCGATCCGTCACGTACGCTCATCGGCGACGACGAGCACGGCTGGGGACCGCACGGCATCTTCAACTTCGAAGGCGGCTGCTACGCCAAGACGATCCGGCTGTCGGCCGAGGCCGAGCCGGAGATTTTCGCCACCACGCAGCGTTTCGGCACGGTGCTGGAAAATGTCGTGCTCAACGCCGACCGCGTGCCGGGCTTCAACGACGGCCGGCTCACCGAAAACACGCGCTGCGCCTATCCGCTGGATTTCATCCCCAATGCCTCGAAGAGCGGACGGGCCAGCCACCCGAAAAACATCATCATGCTGACCGCCGATGCCTTCGGCATCATGCCGCCGATCGCACGGCTGACCCCGGCGCAGGCGATGTATCACTTCCTCTCCGGCTACACCGCCAAGGTGGCCGGCACCGAGAAGGGCGTTACCGAGCCGGAAGCGACCTTCTCGACCTGCTTCGGCGCCCCGTTCATGCCGCGCCACCCCAAGGAATACGGCAATCTGCTGCGTGAGCTGATCGCCCGCCACGGCGCCGATTGCTGGCTGGTCAACACCGGCTGGACCGGCGGCGCCTACGGCACCGGCAAGCGTATGCCGATCAAGGCGACGCGCGCCTTGCTGGCCGCAGCGCTTGACGGTTCGTTGAAGGCGTCCGGTTTCCGCACCGACGCCAATTTCGGCTTCGAGGTGCCGGTTGCTGTGCCTGGCGTCGACAACGCCATTCTCGACCCGCGTTCGACCTGGGCCGACAAGGCAGCCTATGACCGGCAGGCAGCGCGATTGGTCGGCATGTTCGCCGTCAACTTCGAGAAATTCGAGAGCCATGTCGATGCCGTCGTGCTCGGCGCAGCACCCCGCCTGCAGGAAGCTGCGGAATAGTCGAGACATCTTCACCGAAGCATCCTTGAAAGGCGCGGTCTCGATCGGGCCTTTTCTTTTTTGGTCCGCCGCGCCATGACTGCGGCATGCCTATCGACGACATCATCATATCAGACGAGGCCGTAATCCACCCGGGCGACCTGCACGAGGATTTCATCCGCTCGTCGGGTCCCGGCGGCCAGAACGTCAACAAGGTGGCGACCGCGGTCCAGTTGCGCTTCGACGCCGCCAATGCGGCTGGCCTGTCCGAACGCGTGCGCGCGCGCACGATCAAGCTCGCCGGCCAGCGCGCCACCAAGGACGGCGTCATCGTCATCGAGGCCGGCCGCTTCCGCACCCAGGAGCAGAACCGGGCCGATGCCCGGGCAAGGCTGACGGCGCTGGTCGCCAAGGCCGCGGAACCGCCGCCGCCGCCGCGCAAGAAGACCAGGCCGTCGAAAGGCTCGGTGGAGCGGCGGCTGCAAAGCAAGGCAGGGCGCGGCACGATCAAAAAGCTGCGCGGCCGGGTAGAGAACGACTAAGGACCGCGCCGACTGCGTGCATAAAGCGGCCTCCCCTTCGGAACCGCAGCCGCAAGGTTTCACCATTGCCACAGAAAGGGAGGCCGACAACGGTGGCTTTCGGGTCGCCGTTTCTGATTGGCGGTGGCATGGTTTCAGTATCAACCGGAGGCGAAGTCATGCTCGTTCTGCCCAAAGGCGTCCGCCACATGCCTGGTTATCTGTCCCGCGCGGCGCAGGAAGCGCTGGTCGAAGAGGTGAGGACCATTGTACAGCGGGCGCCGCTGTACGTGCCGGCGATGCCGCGGACCGGCAAGGAGATGAGCGTGCGCATGACCAATTGCGGCACGCTCGGCTGGGTCACTGACAAGGAGTTGGGCTATCGCTACCAGCCAACGCACCCACTCACCGGAGAGCCATGGCCGCCGATCCCGGACGCGCTGCTGCAATTGTGGCGGGAGGTTGCCGCCTATCCGAATCCGCCGGAGGCCTGCCTGGTCAATTTCTATACGCAGGACGCCAAAATGGGTCTGCACCAGGATCGCGACGAAGCCGATTTCTCGGCCCCAGTGGTCTCGGTGTCACTTGGCGACGATTGCCTGTTCCGGGTCGGCCAAGTGACGGGCAGGGGGGCCACACGCGACGGCGGTACCAAATCGTTCCGCCTGAAAAGCGGCGACGTCGTCGTGCTCAGCGGCGAAGGCCGGCTCTGCTTCCACGGCGTCGACCGCATCTATCCGTCGACCTCGGCGCTGCTGAAAAATGGCGGCCGGATCAATCTGACGCTGCGGCGGGTGACCTTGCCTTGAAGAGGTGAGAGTGCAATCTTGCACTTACTGAACCACTGACCTTGCGAATGAAAAGTCCCTAACGGAATTTAAGGTTTCGGCCGCTAGTCTGCGCCAAAACGTCATCATTCCCGGTGTGGATACCATGCTCGAAATCGAATCCGAAGTGATTTGGCGCTACATTCGAAATGCCGCATGGCGCACGGTTTCGATCGCCCGCTCGGATGCATCGCTCTACCTGTTCATTGGCATCTACACTGCAACGGGGCTGGGGTTTCTGGCTTGGGTCGGCGCGCTCCATCGCACCGCATACCAGACCTACGTGCCGATATGGCTTATGGTTTTCGGTTTCGTGCTGCCGGCGGTATCGCTTCTCCTGGAAACCGGCTGGCTTTTGCATCGATTTGAGCGTCGGCGGAAATTTGCTGCGGGCAAGATGTTCTCAGCCGAGCGGATGGCGGTTCTCTTTTCCGGCATATGTCTGTTGATGGGCATCATGATTTTCCAAAGCACCTTCACCTCGGTCAAGAACGGCATGTCCGTCCTGTGGAAAGGTTTCCCCTATGATCGCGCCTTGGCAGATATCGATGCCTATCTGCATTTCGGCACTGATCCGTGGCGATGGCTCTACGTTATCGGCAAGCATGACTGGGTACGGGAATCCGTCGGATGGAACTACGACATGCTGTGGTTCATCATTTGCTACAGCATGCTGTTTTTCATGGTCACGTCACCACGCACCACGCATCTGAAGAGACGCTATGTGCTGTCCTTCATGGTGGTGTGGATAGTCGTCGGAAACATCCTGGCCGGGCTGTTCATGTCGGCCGGACCGGCGTTCTACGGCTATGTCACCGGCGATGTGCCACGCTTCGGTGAACAGCTTTCGTTTCTTGCGCAAAGCCCGTCGGCGAGTTCCGCCGCCGTGTACCAGCAGTATCTGTGGACGCTCCAGACCGAGGGTGTGACTGGACTCGCGTCGGGAATATCGGCATTTCCAAGCGTTCATGTCGCCTTGATCACCCTGAATGCGGTGTATACCTGGGAGTACGACCAGCGGTTGGGCGCCATCGCATTTCTGTATGTCGCCTTCATAGTCGCGAGTTCGGTCTATCTTGGTTGGCACTATGCGATCGATGGTTATGCGGCGGTCGCGCTCACGATCGCCCTATGTGCGGCCGTCCGCAAGCTGGTACCCGACGGCGAAATCCTGATGCCAAGCCCGGCCCGGCAATCGGCGACTGGCGGCAGCCGCCCGGCGGCGGCGGTCACAGTTTCCTGAGCGCCACATCCTCGACCAGGTGATTGGCGCCCTTGCGCAGGATGAGGTCGGCCCGCGCCCGTGTCGGCACGATGTTCTCGCGCAGGTTTTTCAGGTTGATGTTGGCCCACAAGCCTTCCGCAATGGCGCGCGCGGCGTCTTCCGAAAGCTGCGAATAGCGGTGGAAGAAGGAGTCCGGATTGCGGAAGGCCGTCTCGCGCAGGCGCATGAAGCGGGCGATGTACCATTGGTGGATCAGCTTCTCGTCGGCATCTATATAAATGGCGAAATCGAAGAAATCCGACAGGAACGGCACGATCTTGCCGTCCTTCGGCAATTTGCCGGGTTGCAGAACGTTGATGCCTTCGAAGATCAGAATGTCTGGCCGGTCGATGGTGACGAACTCGCCGGGAATGACGTCATAGGTCAAATGCGAATAGACGGGCGCGCGGACATTGCGCTGCGCCGACTTGATGCCCGAGAGGAAACGCAGCAGCGCACCGACATCGTAGCTGTCGGGAAAGCCCTTGCGCTCCATCAGATTGTCGCGCCGCAACACCTTGTTGGGTAAGAGAAAACCGTCGGTGGTGATGAGATCGACCTTGGGGCTCGACGGCCAGCGCGCCAGAAGCTCCTTCAGCACGCGCGCCGTGGTCGATTTGCCGACCGCAACCGAACCGGCAATGCCGATGATGAACGGTGTCTTGACCACATCCAGCGCGTTGAAGAAGGCCTGGCGCTGGCGAAACAGCAACTGGCTGGCCTCGACATGCGCCGAAAGCAGCCGCGAGAGCGACAGATAGATGCGCTTGACTTCTTCCAGGTCGACCGGATCGTTCAGTGAGCGCAGACGGTTGATCTCGTCTTCGCCCAGCGTCATCGGCGTGTCGGCGCGGAAGTTCGACCATTGCTCGGCCGAGAAGAAACGATAGGGGGAATATTTCTCGGTCGGAGCGAGCTGGTCCATCGAGTTTCCTGCCCTCTAGAGCATGAGGCCGAAAAGTGTGAAGCGGTTTTCGGGCGACATCATGCTCCCTCTATCAATTTAGAGACGGATTCAGATTTAAGGCCTCGGCCCGAAATCATCCGGCTCTAGCGGTCAGCCTTTCGGCCGGGATGCCTTTTCAGTGACGCCCGAACGGCCGGTGCGGCCCTCAAGCTCCTTCAGCACCTCGCCCAGCGAAACGCCGGCCATGCCAAGCACGACGAGCCAATGATATATGAGATCGGCACTTTCGGAAACGAGGGCTTTCTCGTCGCCCTTGACGGCGGCAATGACGGTCTCGACTGCCTCTTCACCAAGCTTCTGCGCCGCCTTGTCGATGCCTTTGGCGAACAGTTTTGCCGTCCACGAGTCCGGGTCGCCGGAACGGGCGCGTTCGCCAATGATCGTTTCCAGATCGGACAGCGAAAATTCAGCCATGGCGCAGCCTACAGCCTTTGTGGAGTGGATTGAACCGGGTAGTCCAGCCGCATCGGTAACCCGGCCTCGGCCATATGCGCCTTGGCTTCCGCAATCGTGTAAGTGCCGAAATGGAAGATCGAGGCGGCGAGCACGGCGCCGGCATGGCCGTCGCGAATGCCCTCGACCAGATGATCGAGCGTGCCGACGCCGCCCGACGCGATCACCGGCGCGCGCACCGCATCCGCTATCGCGCGGGTCAGCGCAATGTCGTAACCGGCCTTGGTGCCGTCGCGGTCCATTGAGGTCAGCAGGATCTCGCCAGCGCCGCGATCGACCATTTTTCGCGCAAACTCGACCGCATCGATGCCGGTCTTTTCACGGCCGCCATGGGTGAAGATCTCCCAACGGCCGGGCTCTTTCGGCGCCGACACCTTCTTGGCGTCGATGGCCACGACAATACACTGGTTGCCGAACTTGTCGGCGGCTTCCGCGACGAAATCGGGGTTCTTCACCGCCGCAGTGTTGATCGACACCTTGTCGGCGCCGGCCAGCAACAGTTTGCGAATATCGGCCACCTGGCGCACGCCGCCGCCGACGGTCAGCGGCATGAAGCATTGTTCGGCGGTGCGGGCGACGACGTCGAAGATGGTTTCACGGTTGTCGGACGACGCGGTGATATCGAGAAAGCAAAGCTCGTCAGCGCCGGCCGCGTCATAGGCTTTGGCCGCCTCGACCGGATCACCGGCATCGATGAGGTCGACGAAATTGACGCCCTTGACGACGCGGCCGTTCTTGACGTCGAGGCAAGGGATGACTCGGGCCTTCAGCATCAGCCCTTCTCCATCGTCGCCAGCAACTCGCTGAGCAGTTCGCCGACCAGCGGCGGAACCTCGGCCTGCGCATCGAACGCCGGATCGTAGGCGGAAATGGTGATGCCGGAAATCGGCAGCAGGCCGGCCATGCCGCAGACAGCCTGACGCAGCTGTTTCGGCTCCGGGCCGCCGGGCGTGGTGTAGCGGTTGACCTGCAGCGCCCCGGGGTCGTGCACGTCGAGATCGAGATGCAGGTGCACCCGCTTCGCATCCGGCGCCTTCAGCCTGCCGCTCGCCGTCGCCCAGTCCGGGCATTCGGTGCGGATGACCGGCAACGTCTTCAACAGCTCCGTTTCGGCCGGATCGAGATCGCGCGCGTTGACCAGCACGCAGCGCGCCGGATCGATCGGCCGGAAGCCGGGGATGGCCGAGGCCATCGGCTTCCAGCACAGGCCGAGAACCGTGGCCAGCGCCATGCCGTCGAGAAAGCCGAAGATGGACGTCTCCGGCGTGTTGAGATCGCCATGCTGGTCGGCCCAGATGATCGCATCGGCATCCTCGCCGGCAACCGCACCGGCCGATGTCAGACAATTGCCGGCCAGCACGATGGGAAGCCGGCCGCGGTCTATGGCGATGCGGACCTCGCCGGAGACGGCACCGCACACGGCAAAGCCGGTGGCGATCTCGCGCTGCTGTTCGTCGCCAACCCTGCCGATATCGGTGACGACGACGTCATGCCCGGAGAGCGTCAGCGCGTCGACAAGCCCGCCGGCGATGAGTGCATCCGGGCCTCGGCCCATGCCGCCGTGATAGTGGCCGCTGTCATAGGAGGCCAGGATGATGGAGATTTTCACGGCCGGGTCTCCATCGCCTTGCCCTGCAGCACCGCCAGCGCCTCGGCCGGATCGATGCGCCCGTCATAGAGCGCGCGACCGGAGATGGCGCCTTCCAGTTTCTTCGCGTCGGGCATGGTCATGCGCACGATGTCGGCGATCGAAGCCAGCCCGCCCGAGGCGATGACCGGGATCGAGACCGCGTCGGCGAGATCGATCGTGGCATCCCAGTTGATGCCGGTCAGAACGCCGTCGCGGTCGATATCGGTGTAGATGATGGCGGCAACGCCGGCGCCTTCGAATTTCCGCGCCAGTTCGATGACGCCGAGGCTGGAGGCCTCGGCCCAGCCTTCGACCGCCACCTTGCCGCCCTTGGCGTCGATGCCCACGGCGATCTTTCCAGGAAATTCCTTGCAGGCTTCCCGGACCAGGTCGGGATCGCGCACCGCCACCGTGCCGAGGATGACGCGGGCCAGCCCGCGGTCGAGCCAGTCCTCGATCTGCGCCAGCGTGCGGATGCCGCCGCCGAGCTGCACCGGGTTTTTCGTCGCCTTGAGGATGGCGCCGACCGCCGCGCTGTTGACGCTCTGGCCCTTGAAGGCGCCGTTGAGGTCGACGACATGCAGCCATTCAAACCCTTGCTCTTCGAAGGCCTTGGCCTGGGCCGCAGGGTCGTCATTGTAGATGGTCGCGGTCGCCATATCGCCGTGCTTCAGCCGCACGCACTTGCCGTCCTTGAGGTCGATGGCCGGAAACAGGATCACCGTTCAGACCCCTTCCACAATGGCGAAATGCGAGGTCGAATAAGCGCGCCGGAATTTCAGCGCTGCCTGGTATTCGGGGGAATGGAAGCAAGCCAGCGCGACCTCGTAGCTTTCGAACTCGACGATCACATGGCGATTGCCGGACGGCCCTTCCGGGCTTGACGACTGACCGCCTCGCGTCAGGAATTTCGCGCCGTATTTGTCGAACGCCGCTTTGTTGGCGGCGATGTATTTCGGATAGTTTTCCGGATCGGTCACATCGACCATCGCCATCCAGTAGCCCTTCTTGCTCATCTCAAGGCCTCCAGCGCAGGAAGTTGGTGATCAGTGCCAGGCCGAGCGCCTGGCTCTTTTCCGGATGGAATTGCGTGCCGGCAAGGTTACCGCGCGCGACCGCCGCCGTTACCGGGCCGCCATAATCGGCGACGGCCAGCACTTCGTCCGGCCTTGTCGCGTCGAGATGGTAGGAATGAACGAAATAGGCGTGCAGACCCTTAGGCCCGGTCGCAATACCCGAAAACAGCGGGTGCTTGCGCTCCAGATCGATGGTGTTCCAGCCGATTTGCGGGATCTTCAGCGCCGGATCGGCGGGCGTGATCTCCTTGACGTCGCCGGCAATCCAGCCGAAGCCCTTGGTCACGGTCTTTTCCAGGCCGCGCTGCGACATCAGCTGCATGCCGACGCAGATGCCGAGGAACGGCCGCGCCTTGGCGATCGCTACCTCTTCCACCGCTTCCCACATGCCGGCGACGCCGCGCAGGCCCGCCGCGCAATCGGCATAGGCGCCGACGCCGGGCAAAACGATTCGGTCGGCGCTGCGCACCCGCTCGGCGTCGGCGGTCAGCTCAATGGCAGCGGCAATGCCGGCTTCATGCGCGGCGCGCTCGAAGGCCTTGGTGGCCGAGCGCAGATTGCCCGACCCGTAATCGATGATGGCAACCCGCATCTCAGGCTTTTCCCGGCGTATGGCTCAGGCCCAGCGTCAGCCCGGTCTGCGTCGGCCGGGCCAGGCTGGCGTCCGGCACGATGCGCGGCAGCGGCGCCGGCTCGTCGGCAAGCGCCTCGGCGTCCAGTGTCTGGCGGATGTCGGCATCGTCAGGATTGTCGGCTTCGACGACGCCCCATTCATGCCAGCCGCGGCGGCGCAGCGCTGCGATCCGCAGCCCTTGGCCTTCCAGCCCTATATAGAGCGAGACCAGTAAAGACAGTGCGGAGCCGGCCCAGTCCAGTCCCAGCCATTGGCCGAGCACCGAGATGAGCCCCATGGCGACGAAGGCGAGCGCCGCCTCGATCCACAGCCTGTGCCAGGCGAGCCACAGCGGCGCCACCAGGAAAGCCAGCCAGGAAAAACCGTCGCGGACAAAAATGGGTGCGTCGGCCGCCTCGGTGCGGCCTGGCGGTTCCATCACGACATAGATGGCCATCAGCCTACCCTTTCAGAGATCCCTTGGTGGAGGGAACTGCATCGGGCTGGCGCGGGTCGCGCTCCAGTGCGAAACGCAGCGCGCGCGCCACCGCCTTGAAGCAGGTCTCAGCAATATGGTGATTGTTGGCGCCATAATGGTTGGTGACATGCAGCGTGATACCGGCATTCTGCGCCAGCGCCTGGAAGAATTCACGCACCAGTTCGGTGTCGAACGTGCCGATCTTCGGCGAAGAGAAGGCGACATTCCAGACCAGGAACGGACGGCCCGACACGTCGATCGCGGCCCGCGTCAG
This sequence comes from Mesorhizobium sp. M0058, assembly GCF_040323095.1. Lineage (NCBI taxonomy): Bacteria > Pseudomonadati > Pseudomonadota > Alphaproteobacteria > Hyphomicrobiales > Phyllobacteriaceae > Mesorhizobium > Mesorhizobium sp. M0058. The sequence goes on along the minus strand of NZ_JAMYUQ010000011.1, from coordinate 212,256 downwards.
CGTCTCGTCCATGGCAAGGTCGACAGAGGCATAGCGCATGATGCCGCGCCGCTCGCCCAGCGCCTTGGCCAGCGCCTGGCCGATCGCAATGCCGGTGTCCTCGACCGTGTGGTGGTCGTCAATGTGCAGGTCGCCCTTGGCCTTCACCGTGATGTCGATCAGCGAGTGGCGCGACAGCTGGTCCAGCATATGGTCGAAGAAGCCGACGCCGCTCGACATGTCGGATTTTCCGGTGCCGTCGACGTGGACCGAGACGCTGATCTCGGTTTCCTTGGTCTTGCGGCTGACTTCGGCGGTACGGGACGCCATGACCTTGTCCTTGTCTTTGGGCATACGACACTTTTGGCAACTGACCGGGGCGAAACGAAAAGACAATGCCTCCAGGCGCTCATTTGCTTGAAAACGAAAGCCTTCTAGCAGCATGATCCTGCGATGGCCAGTTGCGATGCGGACCGCTATCGGCCCATGGCGGAGGCGGTTTGCAATCGTTAGCCCCATGCATACATATGGCCGATCGAAATCCCGCGCCAATCGCCTTATCGGGATCGCGCGAATCGGAGCAGCAGATGTCCAATGAACTGAGCATGCACGCCACGACCATCGTGACGGTGCGTAAGGGTAACAAGGTGGTGATCGCCGGCGACGGCCAGGTCAGCCTTGGCCAGACCATCATGAAAGGCAACGCCAAAAAGGTGCGCCGCATCGGCAAGGGCGGCAATGTCATTGCCGGTTTCGCCGGCGCCACAGCGGACGCCTTCACCCTTTTGGAGCGGCTGGAAGCCAAGCTCGAACAATATCCCGACCAGTTGACGCGCGCCTGCGTCGAGCTCGCCAAGGACTGGCGCACCGACCGTTATCTGCGCCGGCTGGAAGCGATGATGCTGGTGGCCGACAAGTCGGTTTCGCTGGCGCTCACCGGCACCGGCGACGTGCTGGAGCCCGAATTCGGCGTCATGGCCATCGGTTCCGGTGGCAATTATGCGCTGGCCGCTGCCCGCGCGCTGATGGACAGCGACAAGGATGCCGAGGAGATCGCCCGCAAGGCGATGCAGATCGCCTCCGACATTTGCGTCTACACCAACAACAACTTTGTTGTCGAAACGCTCGATGCCGGCTAACCCGCCGGTGCTCTATGATTTTCGACCGGTTACCGAAAAAGACCTGCCGATGATCGCCGGCTGGCTGGCCGAGCCGCATGTCGCCGAATGGTGGGACGATCCGGAGACGGAAATCGCCGAAATCCGGGAGCACATTGACTCTATTTCTGTAGAGCCGCTGATCGTCGAGCTCGACGGCAGGCCGATCGCCTATCTGCAGAGCTACGATCCGCATCTGGAAGAGGACCATCCCTATGCCGACCAGCCGTTCGGCACGCTCGGCATCGACCTGTCGATCGGCGTGCCTGACCTGGTTGGCAAAGGTCATGGCTCGGCGATCGTCAGGCAATTCGTCGAGCAATTGTTCGAGGAAGGCGCGCCGCGCGTCATAATCGATCCGCATCCCGGCAATGGCCGCGCCATCCGCGCCTATGAAAAGGCCGGATTCCGCGTCATTGATCGCAGGCACTCTAGATATGGCGACGCCGTGCTGATGGCTGTCGATGGCAAAGAGAGCGACGCGGAAGAAGGGGAATGAGTTGATGGCGACACCGGGCACTGCCAAAAATTACTCGGCCTACGAAGACAGCTGGCGGATGGGGCTTCTGCTCGTGCTCGCTCTGCTCATCTTCCAGGCCGGTGCGCTTTACGGCATGGGCCGCACGCCGATCTGCACCTGCGGTTACGTCAAACTCTGGCACGGTGTGGTGAACAGTTCGGAGAATTCCCAGCATATTTCCGACTGGTACACGTTCTCGCACATCATCCACGGCTTCCTGTTCTACGCCTTGGCCTGGGTCCTCTTCCCGCGCTCGCCAATCGGTCTGCGCCTGGCTTTCGCCGTCGTCATCGAGGGCGGCTGGGAACTCCTGGAAAACAGCCCGTTCATCATCGAGCGCTACCGCGCCGGCACCATTTCGCTGGATTACTATGGCGACTCGATCATCAATTCGGTGTCCGACACGCTGGCCATGGTGCTGGGGTTTGTGATGGCCAGAAAGCTACCTATATGGAGCATCGTCGGCCTCGCCCTCATCTTCGAACTGGGTGTCGGCTACCTCATCCGGGACAATCTGACGCTCAACGTGATCATGCTGCTGCATCCGTTCGAGTCCATCAAGCAGTGGCAAAGTGGAATTCAGTGATATGACCACCTTCTCTCCCCGTGAAATCGTTTCGGAACTCGACCGCTTCATCATCGGCCAGAAGGACGCCAAGCGCGCCGTGGCCATTGCCTTGCGCAACCGCTGGCGCCGCCAGCAGCTGGAAGGCCAGATGCGCGAAGAAGTGATGCCGAAGAACATCCTGATGATCGGCCCGACCGGCGTCGGCAAGACCGAGATCTCGCGCCGCCTGGCGCGGCTCGCCGGTGCGCCTTTCGTCAAGGTCGAGGCCACCAAGTTCACCGAAGTCGGCTATGTCGGCCGCGATGTCGAGCAGATCATCCGCGATCTGGTCGAGATCGCCATCGGCTTGGTGCGCGAGAAGATGCGCGAGGACGTGAAGGCGCGCGCGCACCTCAATGCCGAGGAGCGCGTGCTGGAAGCCCTGGTCGGCAAGACGGCGAGCCCGGCGACCCGCGATTCCTTCCGCAAGAAGCTGCGCGACGGCGAGCTCGACGACAAGGAGATCGAGATCGAAGTTGCCGACACCGGCACCGGCGGCATGCCCGGCTTCGAGATCCCCGGCATGCCGGGCGCTAATATCGGCGTGCTCAACATCAACGACATGCTGTCGAAGGCGATGGGTGGCAAGAAGACCAAGGCGCGCAAGACGACGGTCAAGGAATCCTACGCGCTGCTGGTCAACGACGAGTCCGACAAGCTGCTCGACCAGGACGAAGTCGTGCGCCGGGCGCTGGATGCGACCGAAAATGACGGCATCGTCTTCCTCGACGAGATCGACAAGATCGCCTCGCGCGAAGGTGGCATGGGCGCCGGCGTCTCGCGCGAAGGCGTGCAGCGCGACCTGCTGCCGCTGATCGAAGGCACGACGGTTGCGACCAAATACGGACCGTTGAAGACCGACCACATACTGTTCATCGCCTCGGGCGCATTCCATGTCTCCAAGCCCTCCGACCTGTTGCCGGAATTGCAGGGCCGCCTGCCGATCCGTGTCGAGTTGCGGGCGCTGGAGAAGGACGATTTCATTCGCATCCTCACCGAGACCGAGGCAAGCCTGATCAAGCAGTATATCGCACTGATGAAGACCGAAGGCGTCGATCTCACCTTCACCGACGACGCCATCGATTCGCTGGCCGGCATTGCCGTCGACCTCAACGCCAGCGTCGAAAACATCGGAGCGAGACGCCTGCAGACGGTGATGGAGCGTGTGTTGGACGAGATCTCCTACGACGCGCCGGACCGCAACGGCACCAGCGTCGCCATCGATGCCGCCTATGTGGAAAAGCATGTCGGCGACCTCTCGCGAAACACAGATTTGTCGCGATTCATCCTTTAAACGAGGGCGCCGGTTCATCCGGCGCCGGTATTAGAGCGCCGCGCGTCCTTTGGACGCGCAAAGGTCGCTCTAACAGTATTGAACCGACGCATCGGACTTTCCAAAAATCGGTTTCGATTTTTGGGCCGATGCTTAGGCAACAGTTTCCGGCAAACATCATCGTGTGTGGCCGGATGGTATCATGCGGCCACCTTTCGTCTTGCCGGCTGCAAGGGCACTCTCGACTCGACCGGGAGCTTTACCTAATTTGCGCGGCAATTCTCTAGGCGGCGGCGCATGAAAAAACTGATCCTTGTCATTCTCGGCTTGACGCTGGCGGCGACGCTGTTCGCGGCTGACGCGGCGACATTGGTGCCGGCGGGCAACCGCAATGCCGTGCAGCCTGACATACCGGGCGCCTCCAGCCGCCGCACCCAGGCCACCAACACCACCTTCCAGGCCAAATACCGCAAGGTCTACGCTCTGTTGCAGAACGACGCCGAATTGCGAGCCAAGATCAGGAAGGCGGCTGCCGCTTACGGCATCAACCCCTTGCACATCGTCGGTGCCATCGTCGGCGAGCACACCTACAATGTCGATGCCTACGACCGGCTGCAGACCTACTACGTCAAGGCGATCTCCTACCTCTCCAGCAAGCTGTCCTTCGCCTATGACGGCGAGGACATCACCGATTTCGTGCAGCGGCCGGAATTCAAGAAGTGCACAATGTCGGACAGCTACGACCTGTGGGAATGCCGCGAGCAGGTGTGGAACCGCTCCTTCCGCGGCAAGACCGTCGGCGGCACCAGCTTTCCCAACGACCGCTTCGGCGCCACCTTCTTCCAGCCCTATTATGCCGGCCAGACCTTTGGCCTCGGCCAGCTCAACCCGCTGACCGCGCTGCAGATGAGCGATCTCGTGCACAAGGTGTCGGGGCTGCCCGAACTCGATGTCGGCGATCCCAATGGGGTCTACAAGACCATCATGGATCCGGATCTGACATTGCCCTACGTCGCAGCGACGATCAGAAAATCGGTCGACGCCTACAAAAACATTGCCGGCTTCGACATCTCAGGCAATCCGGGGCTGACCGCCACGCTCTACAACGTCGGCAATCCCGAGCAGCGCGCCTATGCGCTGAAAGCAGAGAACGACAAGCGCCGCGCGGCGGGTGAGACGGTCAAACTGCCGGAAGAGAATTATTACGGCTGGCTGGTCAACGACAAGCTGGACGAGCTGAAGGCGCTGTTTTAGCGGGCTTAGCTCAGCCGTCTACCTCCCCCTTTGTGGGGAGGTCGGACCGCAGGTCGGGGTGGGGGCCGGTGCCGCACCCCACCCCGCTGCTTCGCAGCGACCCTCCCCACAAGGGGAGGGTAAGTCAGTCCTTCACGCTGCCAGCAACGACTTCAGCTTCACATCCGGCGACCCCAACGCCTCCGGCGCCGGCCTAGCCCGCTTGGCGATCAGCATCTCGGCCAGCCTGATGTCGCGCGCCACGGCATTGCCCGTACCGAGGCCGCTCGCCGCCACCAGCCTGCCATCCTCGGCCAGATGAAACAGAATAAAAGCACCGTCGCCGAGATCGCGGCGGACCGTGCTTTTGCCCTCGTCCGAAAGGCCGGCGATCTGCAGCGACAAACCATACTGATCCGACCAGAACCATGGCACCGCGGCATGCGCTTCGCGGGCGCCCAGCATGTTCTTCGCGGCCAGCGCACCCTGTTCCTGCGCATTGCGCCAGGCTTCCAGCCGCACCCGCCGGCCAGCATAGACAGCGAGCGGAAACGAGCAGCAATCGCCGGCGGCGAAGATGTCGGGATCGATTGTTTGGAGTTCGCCATTGACGGCGATGCCGTTATCGACGGTCAGGCCCGCTTCCGCGGCAAGCCCGGTCACCGGCACGGCGCCGATGCCGATGACGGCGAGATCGGCGACGATGTCCTGCCCATCGGCGAGCATGATGTGCACCTCAGCGCCGTCGTCGGCGATATCAGCGATGCCCTGACCGGTGAGCACGGTCACGCCTTCGGCCTCATGCGCCTGATGGATGATTTCAGCGATCTCCGCCGGCACCCCGCGCATGAGGATGCGCGGCTGCGCCTCAATGACCGTGACGCTGGCCCCGAGCTTGCGCGCCGAAGCGGCGAGCTCCAGGCCGATAAAGCCACCACCAATGATGGCGATGCGGTTTGCCGGGCTGAGGTGGGCGCGAATGGCCAGCGCGTCGGCAAAGGTGCGGAGGTAGACGCAGCGCGGCCCCAATCCCGGCATCGGCAGCTTGCGCGGTGTCGAGCCGGTCGCCAGCAACAGCTTGTCGTAGGGCAGGGCCGAACCGTCCGACAGCCGCACCGTATGCTCCGGCCGGTCGATCGCCACCGCTTGAACGGAATGGATATGCCGGATGGATTTCTCGGCCAGGATTTCGTCGCTGGCGATCGTCTTGATCTCGGGCGCGTCGCTCGTCATTGCGTCCTTGGACAGGGGCGGCCGCTCATAGGGCAGATGGGGTTCGTCACCCACCAGCGTCACCGGCCCGTCATAGCCCAGTTCGCGCAGAGCAAGGGCTGCCCGCCCGCCGCACTCGCCGGCGCCAATGATGACCATTCCCGCCTGCATGGTCCTACCCGATCTGGATCAGCACTTTGCCGGCCTCGACCTTTACCGGATGCGTGGCGAGATTGACGCAAACCGGCGCGCCGCGTGCCGCCCCCGTCTTGTAATTGAAGCGGCCATTGTGCTTGGGGCACTCGATGATGTCATCCATCACCAGCCCGTCGGCCAGATGCACCTTTTCGTGCGTGCACAGGCCATCGGTGGCGAAGTAGTCGTCATCGGGGCTGCGATAGATGGCGAAGGTGCGGCCGCCATGATCGAAGCGCATCACATCCTCTTCATCGATGTCGCCGGCAGCACAGGCCTCGACCCAGTCGCTCATTTTTTCTCTCCCAAAGCAATTCCAGGAAAAGTGCGTAGCGGTTTTCCGTCCGGAATTGCGTCAAAACAAACAGTCTAACAGGATCGTCATTCCGCCGCGGCGGCGACGGCGTCGTTGTGGAATTCCTCGCGATAGGGCCGCGCCGTCGGCGGCAGTTCGCGCTTGAGGAAATAGTCCTCGTTGCGCAGCTGGCGCAAAAAGGCCGGGATCATCTCGCGGTAGCCGGCCAGGATCGACGGCGTCGGCGCCGGCAGATCGTGCTTGATCAGCGCATGCAGTTTCGGCAGCGCATGATAGGGCACCATCGGGAACATGTGGTGTTCGACGTGATAGTTCATGTTCCAGTAGATGAAGCGGCTGACCGGGTTCATGTAGACGGTGCGGCTGTTCAGCCGGTGGTCGACGACATTTTCCGCCAGCCCGCCATGCTGCAGCAGGCCGACCATGACATGGTGCCAGGCGCCGTAGAGCCGGGGCAGCCCGACCAGCATCAGCGGCAGCCATGAACCGAAATACAGTGCGATCGCGATGGTGACGGCATAGATCGCCGTCCAGATTCGGGCGATGCGAATGGCTTTAGGCTGCTCCTGTTCGGGGATAAAAGTCTTTTCCGCCGCGCTGATATTGCCGGCGGCGTTGCGCAGCATGTCCGACATCGCCTTCCAGGCGTCGATCACGCCGACGAAAGCAAGCGCGACGCGCAACAGGTCCGGCGGCCGCATGACGGAGATTTCCGGGTCGCGGCCGACGATGATGGTGTCGGTGTGGTGGCGGGTGTGGCTCCAGCGCCAGGTCACCGGATTGCGCATGATCATGAAGCAGGCGATCTGGTAAACCGCGTCGTTCATCCACTGGGTGCGGAAGGCGGTGCCATGGCCGCATTCGTGCCAACGTGAGTCGGTGGAGGAGCCGTAGAGCACGCCATAGACGAAGAAGAACGGCACGCACCACCAGCTGCCCCAGAACCAGGCGCCGCCGGCGGCGCTCAGGATCAGCGCGGCCAGCCAGATCGCGGTGTCGCGGATCGCCGGCCCGTCGGAGCGCTGCATCAGCTCCTTCATCTGCTTGCGCGGAATATCGGTGTGATACCACTCGGCCGCCGCCAGCCCGGTCTCGACGGCGAGCTTGGAATCGCGGCCCATCAGGCTGTAGTCGCGCCGGGACGGTGGTGTGGATAGTGTCGCTTCCATAGGGGCTGCCTCCGTCGGCCACAGCATCCGTCAGGACGGATATGTCCATTACAGGCGCTTGTGTCCGAGCGCAAAATAGCGCCATGCGGTGATAGTCTCAATATCACAAAGATAGTTTCTATCATTTTCCATCAGAACGATGTAAGCAGTTGCAGGCACTCATGCGGGACAGTCATGGCAAAACGGCCAACCATCACCGATCTGGCGCGCATCTCCGGCGTTAGCGTCGCCACTGTCGACAGGGTGCTGAACAACCGGCTGCCGGTGCGCGAGGAAACCGCGCGCCGCGTCTATGAGGCGGCGACCGGCATCGGCTACCACGCGGCCGGGCTGATCAAGCGGCGCATGCGCCAGGAATTGCCGGAATACCGCCTCGGCTTTCTGCTGCTGCGGGGCAATGATGTTTTTTACGGCGATTTCGCGAGGGAGCTAGAAATGGCGGTCTCGCAATCGCAGCGCTTCCGCGGCGTCGCCACCATCGATTTCGCCAGCTCGCTAGCCGCCGACGAGATCGCCGCCCAAATGCGCAAGCTGGCAGCGAAATCCAGAGCAATCGCCGTTGTCGGTCCGGACCATCCGACGCTGACGGCGGTCGTGGAGTCGCTGAAAGCGAGGGGGCAACCTGTCTTCTCGCTGCTGTCCGACTTTGCCGCTGGCATCCGTGAGGGATATGTCGGCCTCGACAATCGCAAGGTCGGTCGCACCGCGGCCTGGATGATCGCCAGAGCGGCAAAGAACCCCGGCAAGGTCGCCCTTTTCGTCGGCAGTCATCGCTTCCACGGCCATGAACTGCGCGAGATCGGATTTCGCTCCTTCTTCCGCGAACATGCGCCGGACTTCACGGTGATGGAAACGCTGGTCAATCTGGAAGCCAACCAGGTCACCCACGATGCGATGATCGATCTCCTGGTGCGGTATCCGGATCTTGCCGGCTGCTATGTCGCCGGCGGCGGCATGGAAGGCGCGGTCTCGGCGCTGCGGGCTGCGAAGCCCGCAAGCATGCCGGTGGTCGTCTGCAACGAGATCAACGCCGAATCGCGCGCGGCACTCGCCGACAACATCCTGACTATGGTGATCTCGACGCCGCTCGCCGCCTTGTGCCGCGAGCTTGTCGACCTGATGGCGCATTCCATCGAGGCCGGCGCCGCCAACGCGCCGGGCCAGACCTTTCTGCCCTTCGACATCTATCTGCCGGAAAATATCTAACGCGTTCTGCCGCGCCGACCCGTTCGGCGTGGGCTCTCCCGGCGATGATAGAATCTATCAGAGTCTGCCTTCAGACTCGGCCTGGGCCGCTGTCGGCCTTGATTCGACGTGAAATTGCGGCGCGGCGACCGAAAATCCGCTTTCCGACTTAGGAATCGCTCTTGACGTCTCGCGAAAAAATGGAATAAATATTTCATCAGATTGGTATTTTGGTTCTTTCGTTCCGGAACATCTGTTTCAAACCGGGAGCTTGGCGTTCCATCCCTTGGACAAAACGCCATACGGAACAGGAAGGCATCAGGGAGAGATTCCTCGGGCTATCGGGGATTCCGGGTAGATCGGTGCAGCCGGACACCAATGTGGAGGAGAAACACAATGAAGAAACTGATTTTGGGCGTCGCCTTTGCGGCGCTGATGAGTTCGTCCGCTTTTGCCGCCAAGGTCGGCGTGTCGATGGCCAAGTTCGACGACAACTTCCTCACCGTGCTGCGCAACGGCATGATCGAGCAGGCCAAGGGCATGAGCGGCGTGGAACTGCAGGTCGAGGACGCGCAGAACGACGTCGCCAAGCAGCTCGACCAGATCAAGAACTTCGCCGCCTCGGGCGTCGACGCCATCATCGTCAACCCGGTCGATACCTCGGCCACGCAGGCGATGTCGGACGCCGCCGCAGCCGCCAAGATCCCGTTGGTCTATGTCAACCGCCAGCCGGTCAATGTCGACACGCTGCCGGACAACCAGGCCTTCGTCGCGTCGAACGAGGCCGATTCCGGCACGCTCGAGACCAAGGAAGTCTGCCGCCTGTTCACCGAGGCCGGCAAGAAGGAAGCCAATGTCTATGTCATCATGGGCGAGCTTTCCAACCAGGCCGCCGTGCAGCGCACCAAGGACATCGAAGAGGTGATCGCCACGCCGGAGTGCAGCTTCATCAAGATCATCGACAAGCAGACTTCGAACTGGAACCGCGACGAAGCGCAGAACCTGATGACCAACTGGCTGTCGACCGGCAAGCCGTTCGACGGCGTCATCGCCAACAATGACGAAAGCGCCATCGGCGCCATCCAGGCGATGAAGGCCGCCAACATCGACATGAAGACGGTCGTCGTCGGCGGTGTCGACGCCACGCAGGACGCGCTTGCCGCCATGCAGGCCGGCGACCTCGATGCCACCGTGTTCCAGGATGCGGCCGGCCAGGGCGCCGGCGCTCTGGACGCAGCGCTGAAGCTCGCCAAGGGCGAGAAGGTCGAGCACAAGGTCTACGTGCCCTTCCAACTCGTGACGCCAGCCAACATCGACAAGTTCCTGAAGAAGAACTGAGCCGGCGACTCGTTCGACTAACGGAGCGGCGCATCAATCGCGCCGCTCCCGTTTCCCTCACCGCCCTTACGTGCGGGAGGGCAAATGCCGCCTCACGGAGGACAGACATGTCACAGACATCTCATGGCGTCGGCGGGGTCAGCTATGACGCGAAGAGGCGGACATGGCCGGCCGAATTCAACGTCTTCCTGGCGCTGGTCATTCTGGTCGTCATCTTCGAAATGATCGGCCGCATCTTTCTTGGCGACAGCTTCCTGTTCAACACGCGCGACAACGTCGCCGGGATCTTCAATGAGGCCCGCCTGCAGATCATCATCCTGCAGGTGTCGATCGTCGGCATCATCGCCATCGGCGTCACGCAGGTGATCATTTGCGGCGGCATCGACTTGTCCTCGGGCTCGATCGTCGGCGCCACCGCCATGATCGCCATGAGTTTTGCCCAGGTGGCGACGGTCAACGGCAACCCCAACCCCAAGGCGATGTTCCTGGCGCAAGGCTGGACCGACCTGCCGGTCATCGTGCCGGTACTAGTCGCCATCGGCTGTGGTCTGCTCGCCGGTCTCGTCAACGGCTCCTTGATTGCATACACGCGCATTCCGCCGTTCATCGCCACGCTCGGCATGATGGTGACCGCGCGCGGCATTGCCAAATGGTGGTCCAAGGGTCAGCCGATCTCGTTTCCGACCGAAAGTTTCGCTGGTATCGGCAAGGGCCTGATGCCGGTCATCATCTTCCTGTCGCTGGCGGTGCTGTTCCAGCTGATCATGACCTACACACGCTACGGCAAGCACTGCTACGCCATCGGCTCCAACGAGGATGCCGCGCGCATGTCGGGCATCAAGATCGCCAACCACAAGATCCTCGTCTATGTCATTGCCGGCATCCTCGCCGCGCTGGCCGCCGTCGTGCTCTCCTCCAAGAACCTGACAGCACAGTCCGGCATGGGCGTCATGTACGAGCTCGACGCCATCGCCATGGCGGTCATCGGCGGCGTCTCTTTGTCGGGCGGCCGCGGCTCGATCGTCGGCACCGTGATCGGCTCGCTGATCTTCGGCGTCATCATTTCCGGCTTCACCTTCCTGCGCCTCGACGCCTACTATCAGGAGATGGTCAAGGGCGTGATCATCGTCGGCGCGGTCGTTCTCGACCAATGGCGCCAGCGCATGCGGGCATTGAGGGCTTGACCATGCCAGATATCTCCACGACAGACATCGTCCTGAAGACCGAAAACCTGACCAAACGCTATGGCGGCGTCCATGCGCTGGAAGGCGCGAATTTCGAGCTGCGCAAGGGCGAGCATGTCGCCATCATGGGCGACAATGGCGCCGGCAAATCCACCTTCGTGCGCCAGATCACCGCCGTCGAGCAGCGCACCAGCGGCCAGATCTGGTTCGACGGCAGGGAAGTGAATTTTGCCGGGCCGATCGAAGCGCGCACGGCGGGCATCGAGACCGTGTTCCAGAACCTGGCGCTGGCCGACGATCTCGACGTGCCGTCGAACCTGTTCCTCGGCCGCGAAAAGGTGCTTTTCAATCTCGGCCCGTTCTCGATCCTCGACCGCAAATACATGCGCAAGGCGACCGAGGCGGCGCTGATCCGCACGGCAGTGAAAATCCCCAATTTGTCCAACACCATTCGCCACATGTCGGGCGGCCAGCGCCAGTGCGTTGCGATCGCCCGGACCGCGACCTTCGCCTCCAAGCTGATCATCATGGACGAGCCGACGGCAGCCCTTGGCGTGCAGGAGACGGCGCAGGTCGAGAACATCATCCGCACGCTGAAGGACAATGGCGAGCCGCTGATCCTGATCAGCCACAACATGCGCCAGGTGTTCGACCTGTGCGACCGCATCGTCGTCTTCCGGCGCGGCCGCATCGTCGCCAACCTGCGCAAGGAAAACACCGACGGCAACGACATCGTCTCCTACATCACCGGCGCCAAGACCGGGGAGGCGGAACTCGCGGCCTGAACAGGATGGTCATCCTGTTTTCTGGCGTGCTCGAAAAATTATCTTGCCACCTTTCTCAAAAGGAAGGTGGAGACACAACTCTCTCGAACCCATCCCCCTAGAGGAAATACCCCATGACTGTTCGTTTCGCCCTCCTCGGTGCCGGCCGCATCGGCAAGGTCCATGCCCGCGCCGTCGGCTCCAACCCGCAGGCCAGACTGGTGGCCGTTGCCGACGCTTTTGAAAAGGCGGCGACCGAGTTGGCAACCGCCTATGGCGCCGAAGTGCGCACCATCGACGGGATCGAGAAGGCCAAGGACATCGACGCCGTGGTCATCTGCACGCCGACCGACACCCATGCCGATCTGATCGAGCGTTTCGCCAAGGCCGGCAAGGCGATCTTCTGCGAGAAGCCGATCGACCTCGACGTCAAGCGTGTCGAGAAATGCCTGGCCGTGGTCGACAAGGCCAAGGCGACGCTGATGGTCGGTTTCAACCGCCGCTTCGATCCGCACTTCGCCGCCGTACGCAAGGCGATCGACGACGGCGCCATCGGCAAGGTGGAGATGGTCACCATCACTTCGCGCGATCCAGGTGCGCCGCCGGTCGACTACATCAAGCGTTCGGGCGGCATCTTTCGCGACATGACCATCCACGATTTCGACATGGCGCGCTTCCTGCTCGGCGAAGAGGTGGTCGCGGTCAGCGCCCATGCCTCGGTTCTGGTCGACAAGAAGATCGGTGAGGCCGGCGATTTCGATTCGGTCAGCGTCATCCTCGAAACCGCATCCGGCAAGCAGGCCGTCATCTCCAATTCGCGCCGCGCCACCTATGGCTACGACCAGCGCATCGAGGTGCATGGCTCCAAGGGCATGGTCGCCGCCGAGAACCAGCGGCCGGTGTCGATCGAGGTCGCCAATGAGAAGGGCTATACGCGCCCGCCGCTGCACGACTTCTTCATGACCCGCTATCTCGACGCCTACGCCATCGAGATTGCCGCTTTCATCACTGCTGCAACCTCGGGCAAGAAGGCATCGCCGAGCGGCGCCGACGGCCTCGTGGCGCTGAAGCTGGCCGATGCCGCGCTGAAGTCGGCGACATCAGGCAAGACCGTCCGTCTCGACAAGTAAGAACCGGAACCAAGGCACAGGAGCAGAGCGATGAGCACATCCGCCGATCGCAATTCGAACACGCGCGCCATCGTCACCGGCGGCGCGCAAGGCATCGGCTTTGCCGTCGCCGAAGCGCTGACCGACGAGGGCTGCAAGGCGCTGGCGCTCGTCGGCCGTTCGCAGGAGAAGGGCGACAAGGCTGTCGCCCACTTCAAGAAGGCAGGCGTCGATGCGATCTTCATCAGCGCCGACGTCTCGAAAGTGGCGGACTGCAAGCGTGCGGTGGCAACCGCGATCTCGCATTTCGGCACCATCAACGCGCTGGTCAACGCCGCCGCCACGTCCGCGCGTGGTTCACTTGTCGAAACTTCGGAAGAGGTGTTCGACCAGATTTTCCACACCAATGTGCGTGGTCCCTTCTTCCTGATGCAGGGCGTGGTGGCGCATCTGCTGGACAAGAAGGCGCCGGGCTCGATCGTCAACGTGCTCTCTATGTCGGCGCATTGCGGCCAGTCGTTCCTGGCGCCCTATTCATCGAGCAAGGGCGCGCTGGCGACACTGACCAAGAACGTCGCCAACGCCTATCGTTTCAACCGCGTCCGCTGCAACGCCGTGCTGCCGGGCTGGATGGACACCGAGGGTGAGGACATCGTGCAGAAGAAATGGCACGGCGCCTCCGACGACTGGCTGGCAAAGGCAGAGGCCGGCCAGCCGATGGGCCAACTGGTGAAGCCGGATCAGTTGGCGCGGCTGATCAGCTACATGGCCAGCCCGCAATCCGGCGTCATGACCGGCTCGCTGGTCGACTATGACCAGAACGTCGCGGGGACCTCGCCGGAGTAGCTTCAAACCCGGTTGCGGCAACATCGCCATTCCCATATAGTCATGATAGTCATGATAGTCATGATAGTCACGAGGGATGCGATGCTAACGTCATCCAAAGACACCAACTGGACGGTTGCCGGGGCAAAAGCCCGGCTCTCCGAGGTCATCGAGCGCGCACAGTCCTCGCCGCAGACGATCACCAAGAACGGCAAACCAAGCGTGGTTGTCGTCTCGGCCGAGGAATGGCAGCGCAAGATCGCACGCAAGGGTACGCTTGCCGAGTTCCTGCTGGACTCGCCGCTGCGCGGCGCCGATCTCGAGCTTGAACGTCAGCGCGACGAACCGCGTGACCTGCCGCTGTGAGACTGCTGCTCGACACGAGTGTCCTGTCCGAGGTGACGAGGCCAGCGCCTGACGCACGTGTCCTGGGCTGGCTGGACGAGCTTGATGAGGACCGCTCCTTCATCAGCGTAGTGTCGATCGCCGAGATCCGGCGCGGCGTCTCTCTGATGGATGAGGGCCGCAAACGCGAGGCGCTGGCCGAATGGCTCGCCCGGGACCTGCCCCAGCGCTTCGAACAGCGGGTTTTGCCGGTGAACGATGCGGTTGCCTTGGCCTGGGGCGACCTGATGGGTCTTGCGAAGCGCCGCGGTCGTGGTCTGTCGTCGATGGACGGCCTGATCGCAGCCACTGCGATTGCGCACGAGCTCACCTTGGCAACGTGCAATACGAAAGATTTCCAAGGCTTTGGGCTTGAACTCTTCGATCCATGGACGGCATGAGCCGCTCCGCGTTATACGTGTTGGCGATTGGCGAACCGCCGGCACTTCGTCATCCACGGGCGGAGCAAGGAGCGTGGCGACGCAGCGCAGACCCGAGGATCCATGCCGCGACTTCAGAGCGCTGCTACGGTCCAGAATTCTGCTCCGCCGCACTCCACGGCCCAGGGGTCACGGAATGGATCCCAGGGTCTCCGCGACGGAGCTTCGCTCCTGCTCCGCCCAGGGATGACGAAATCGCGAGGATTCGGCCCATCCCGAATTGTCTCCGCATACCCCACGTGACAAGCGCCTCGGCATCGACTATATGAACCTCATGATCAACCTGACCGCCACCTATTGGTACTTTACGAGCTCGCTGGCGGCGGGAGGATTGCGCTCGATCTGAAGATTGCAGCAACAAGTCCGAACAGCCGCCAGACCTGGCGGCTTTTTTGTATCAGCCGGCAGGTCTCCCTAAAAACAGGAGCAGAAAGCCGTGTTGACCACCACAGACGATCTTCGGGTCAAGGAAATCCGAGAATTGAGCACGCCGGACCAGGTGATGCGGGAGATCCCGCGCACGCTGACGGCAACGCGCACCGTGAGCGCATCACGCAACGCCACCCATGCCATCTTGAACGGCACCGACGACCGGCTGCTTGTCATCGTCGGCCCGTGTTCGATCCACGACCCGGTCGCGGCCGTTGACTATGCCAGCCGGCTAGTGGCGCTGCGCGAGACCCTGTCCGACCGGTTGGAGATCGTCATGCGGGTCTATTTCGAAAAGCCGCGCACGACTGTCGGCTGGAAGGGCCTTATCAACGATCCCGATCTCGACGGCAGCTTCAACATCGACAAGGGGCTGCGGATGGCGCGCAACGTGCTGTCGGCGGTCAACAATCTCGGCCTGCCCTCGGCCACCGAATTTCTCGACATGACGACGCCGCAATACATTGCCGACCTCGTCGCCTGGGGCGCCATCGGCGCGCGCACCACCGAGAGCCAGATCCACCGCGAACTGGCTTCCGGCCTGTCCTGCCCGGTCGGCTTCAAGAACGGCACCGACGGCAATCTCAGGATCGCCGCCGAGGCGGTGAAATCCGCCGCCCAGCCGCATCATTTCATGGCGGTGACCAAGGGCGGACGCAGCGGCATTGCGACTACTACCGGCAATGAGGACTGCCACGTCATCCTGCGCGGCGGCGTTCAGCCGAATTACGATTCGGCGAGCGTCGAGGCGGCCTCGGTCGAACTTGCCCGCATCGGCGTCGCCCCCCGTCTGATGATCGATGTCAGCCACGCGAACTCGAGCAAGAAGCCGGAGAACCAGCCGAAGGTGGCGGCCGATGTCGCCGGCCATGTGGCAGCAGGGGACGAGCGTATCATCGGCGTCATGATCGAGAGCAATCTCGTCGCCGGCCGGCAGGACGTGGTATCAGGCAAGCCGCTCGTCTATGGCCAGAGCATCACAGATGGCTGCATCGACTGGGCGACCACAGAGACGGTGCTGCACGGCCTCGCCGGCGCCGTAGAATGGCGCCGCTCAGCCCGCCGCGCCATGATGGAGAACCGGCCGGGCGCCGCCTGATACGAGGCGATGCGCGGGAAGGACGCTGCGGCTCCCCTTGCACCCCGGCAACCGGTCTGCTAAATACTGAACCGTATGGTTCAGTATACCGACTTGGATTCCTCGTTCGCCGCGCTCTCGGACGCCACCCGGCGTGGCGTTCTGGAGCAGCTCGGACGCGCAGACGCTTCGATCACCGAGCTTGCCGGAAAGTTCCACATGACCCTCACGGGCATGAAGAAGCACGTCGGCGTCCTGGAGCAGGCGGGGCTCGTCACCACGCAGAAGGTTGGCCGCGTGCGGACCTGCAAGCTCGGCCTGCGCGGACTGGAGGAAGAGGCGGCCTGGATCGAGCGGCACCGCCTGCTCTGGGACGCACGCTTCAACGAGTTGGACAAGGTTGTCGAGGAATTGAAACGGAAGGAGAAAGCCGATGCGCCAAAGAACCGAGAGTGAGCCCACGAACAGCCGCACCACGGTCGAACGGAAGTCCGAACGGGAGCTGGTCGTCACGCGAACGGTCAACGGTCCGGCGCGCATCGTGTTCGAGGCGTGGACCAAGCCCGAGCTGTTCAAGCAGTGGTGGGTGCCGAAGTCGATGGGCATGTTCCTGCGTTCATGCGAGATGGATGCTCGTACCGGAGGCACGTACCGCCTGGTGTTCGGCCACGACGCCTCGGACCTTCACGAATTCTTCGGCAGGTATATCGAAGTGACACCCCACTCACGCCTCGTCTGGACCAATGAGGAAGGTGGTGACGGTGGACCCGTCACCACGCTGACCTTCGAGGAAAAGGGTGGCAAGACGCTGCTGGTCATGCACGAACTCTATCCCTCGAAGGAGGCTCTCGACGCGGCCGGTACCGGGGCGGCGGATGCGATGGGCGAGACGTTCGAGCAATTGGACGAGCTTCTCGTCGTCTTGGGCGAGGGCGTGAGGCGGTCATGACGTCATCGGTCTCGCGGACGGGGTAGCTGCCGCCCTCGACGACGAAAAGACCGGGACAGTGATCCGCAAGCGCCGCACCGAGGCGAAGAAACGCGGCGTCATCGCTTGATCGGGATCACGCTGCCCTCAACCCTTCCCATGCCGTAAACACCGAGACAGCAAACAGCAGCAGTCCGGCCGCCCGGCCCGCAAAAGCGGTCGCCCGCGGATTGGCCACCAGCAGATTGCGGCTGCGGCCGGCGGTGATGGCGAGCCCGCCATAGATGGCGGCCTGCGTCAGCATCGTCAGCAAGCCCATGACCGTCGCCTGCATCCAGATCGGGCCGTAATCCGGCTTCAGGAACTGCGGATAGACGGCAAATATGAAGAGATAGGCCTTCGGGTTGATCAGGCAGGTCACCAGTCCCTGGCGAAAGGCCTTCCAGGCCGTACGGCTGCCGGCGGGCCCGTCGTGGCCGACGGTGATGGAACTGCGCATCAGCGAGATGCCGATGAAGGCCATGTAGGCGGCGCCGGCTATCAGCAGCGGCTTGTACAGGATCGGTACGAAATGCATCAGCAGGCCGACGCCGATGGCGCCGTTCAGCGTGTGCACGATGCCGCCGACCATGATGCCACCGGTGGCGGCGAGGCCCCGGTCGCGGCCGCCGGTGAGCGCATTGGCAAGCACGAACAGCATGTCCATCCCGGGTACGATGATGATGCCGTACAGCA
Source organism: Mesorhizobium sp. M0058 (assembly GCF_040323095.1). Taxonomy (NCBI): domain Bacteria; kingdom Pseudomonadati; phylum Pseudomonadota; class Alphaproteobacteria; order Hyphomicrobiales; family Phyllobacteriaceae; genus Mesorhizobium; species Mesorhizobium sp. M0058. The sequence goes on along the minus strand of NZ_JAMYUQ010000011.1, from coordinate 194,196 downwards.
GGATAAAGAACAGCCAGAGATTTTCCGCGTAGCTCATGTCAGTTGCCTGTCGCTTCCTGCTGGGGTGCCGTGGAGGAATTTGTTGATTTTCAACCCGATAGGCAGTCCAATAAATCATCCCAACTGACGGGGATGTGTCAGTAGCGTTCATCAGGGAGAGGAAATGCGCAAGGCGTCGCGGCTGTTCGAGATTATCCAGATCCTGCGGCTGGCGCGGCAGCCGGTGACGGCAGCCATGATCGCCGGGCAGCTGGAAGTCACGATGCGTTCGATCTATCGCGACATCGCCGCACTGCAGGCAATGCGCGTGCCGATCGAAGGCGGGCGCGGTATCGGCTACATATTGCGGCCCGGCTTCGACCTGCCGCCGCTGATGTTTTCGATCGAGGAGATGGAAGCGATCGTCCTGTCGCTCGCCCTGCTGGAGCGCACGGGAGACAGCGAACTCAAGCAGGCGGCCAAGCGCGTCAGCGCCAAGATCGCCAGCGCCGTGCCGCCGCCGTTGCGCCAGGCGTTCGACGCCAACGCGCTGCATGTCTGGGGGTTCGCAGCACCGGCAATCGGCACCATCGATCTGGCGCTTGTGCGCCGCGCCATCCGCGACGAGGAAAAGCTCGACCTGTCCTATCGCGACGAAATCGGCCGCGCCTCCGAGCGGCTGATCCGTCCAATCGCGCTGATCTACTATTCAGAAACCGCCAACATCGTCGCCTGGTGCGAATTGCGCCAGGCCATCCGCAATTTCCGCAGCGACCGCATCGCGGATTGCCGGGCGACCGGCCTGCGCTTCAAGGGCGAAGGCGATCGCCTGCGCCAGGTCTGGGTCAGTGGCTGGGAGGCGAACGCTGTCGCTGGCGGCTGAAGCGAGCGGGTTTACCGCACATCCACCCAGCGCTCTTCCTCGAACGACCTCGCCATCGCGTGCACGGTGCGCTCGATCTCCAGCCCTTCGGCAAATTCGATGACCCGTGCCGGCTTGCCGGCAAGCCGCGTCAGCAATTCGTGGCACTCGATGATCTTGAGGTCGTTGAAACCGAGCCCATGGCCCGGCGCCGGGAGGAAGGCGTCGTAAGGCTTGTGGTGCGGCGCCACCAATATGGTGCGGTAGCCCTGTTCGGTCGGGCGATCGGCGGTGACGTAGAGCTGGATTTCGTTCATCCGCTCCTGGTCGAACAGGATCGATCCCTTGGAGCCGAAAATCTGTATGGCGATGCGGCCCTTGCGGCCCCAGGCCGAGCGGTTGACCAGCAGCGTGCCGGCAATGCCGTTTTCCAGATGCATCAAAACGCTGGCGATGTCGTAGGTCTCCACCGCACGGCGGCCGCCGCTGGCCAGCTTGCGGTCGACATAGGGTTTGGCCATGTCGCAGATGACTTTTGCGACGCGGCCGAACAGCGTCGAGACCAGCGACAGCGGATGCACGGCGAAATCGTCGAGCGCGCCATAGCCGGATGCGGCCTCATGCTTCCAGAAGAACAGCGCTTCGGGGTCGGCCATGAAGTCCTCGTCCATCTCGATGCGCAGATGGTTGACCTCGCCGATGATCTTTTCCTCGAGCAGCGCGCCGATGTGGCGGATGGCCGGGCTCTGTATGTAGTTGTAACCAAGCGCTGCGACCTTGCCGGACTTCTTCGCCGCGGCCGCCATCGCCGCTGCTTCGGCAAAGCTCGGCGCCATCGGCTTCTCGCACCACAGATGCTTGCCGGCTTCGAGAATAGCGATGGCCATCTCCGGATGGAACTGATTGGGCGTGGTCAGCGAGACGATATCGACCTCGGGGTCGTTGACGACGGCACGCCAGTCGCCCGACGCCTTGGCGAAGCCGAACTCACCGGCCTTGCGCTTGGCCAGCTCCTCGTTGACCTCGCCGAGATGGACCAGCTTCGGCTTGGCGACATCGGGAAAGACGGCACCGACGGCGCTCCACGCAATGGCGTGGCATTTGCCCATGAAACCCGTGCCGATAAGACCAACGCCGACCATTTCTTTCTCCCAATACCTGAAGCGATCGATGGATGAATTAGTCCATTTCTTCTCCGAATGGAATGTCTGCCTCATTTTTTATGGCCTTCTTGCGCAGGCTCGCTATGATGGGGCAGAGAGGACGTCACTTGAGTTAAAGAGAGCATGATGTCGTCCGAAAACCGCTGCACACTTTTCGGCATCATGCTCTAGATGAGCTTGGACGGGGCGACGATGGACGAACGGGTACCTCGCGACTTCGAGACGCTGCGCGCCACGATCCTCGATCGCCGTGAAACCTTGCCCAAGCGCATCGCCCAGATCGCCGCCTACGCGCTCGACAACCCTGATGACATCGCCTTCGGCACCGCCGCCAGCATCGCTGCTTCGGCGGGCGTGCAGCCGTCCACCCTGATCCGCTTTGCCCAGCAACTAGGCTTTGACGGCTTCACCAGCTTGCAGCAGGTGTTTCGCGAGCGGCTGCGCGAGCGCAATTCCTCTTATGACGAACGCCTTCAGGCGCTGCGCGCCAAGGCCGATGCGGGTGCTGGACACCGAGCCATCTTCGACGGCTTCGTCGCCGCCGCCAGCACTTCGCTCAACGATATTTCGCGAACGCTCGACGAGGCGCATCTGGAAGACGCGATCTCGCTGCTGGCCAAGGCCGAGACCATCTATGTCCTGGCCAAGCGGCGCTCCTACCCGGTGGCAAGCTATATCGCCTATGCCTTGGGCAAACTGAAGATCCGCAACCAGCTGATCGAATCCGCCGCCGGCCTCAATGCCGAAATGGTCGCCTTCGCCACCCCGGCCGACGCCGTCATCGCCATCAGCTTCTCGCCCTACGCACCGGCCACCATCGAGGAAGCCCGCACCATTTCCGAACAGGGCGTGCCGATCGTCGCCATCACCGACAGTTCGTTTTCGCCACTAGCGCAGTTCGCCAAGGTCTGGTTCGAAGTCGCCGAGGCCGATTTCGCCGGCTTCCGCTCGCTGTCGGCCACCATGGCGCTGGCCATGGCGCTCACCGTCGGCGTCGGCGAGAAGCGGCGCAGCACGGGCAAGAAGCGTAAGGCCTAGGCCGGCGCCCGGCGCTCGAATTCGGGAAGGAATGCTCATTCCATATTGACTATGGATTGGAATTATTATTTCATATTCCCGGCGCCACGCTGCCGCTCGCGCGTGTCCCCCAACTACGTTGCTCAAGACAACAAGACCGACGGGAGGTTCCAATGAGCGAAGCCATGGACGCCAAACAGGCGACGCTCGATGTCATCACCATCGGTCGCGCTTCCGTCGACCTTTACGGCCAGCAGATCGGCTCGCGACTGGAGGACATCGGCTCCTTTGCCAAATCGGTCGGCGGCTGCCCGGCCAATATCTCCGTCGGTACGGCCAGGCTCGGCCTGCGCTCGGCGCTGCTCACCCGCGTCGGTGACGAGCAGATGGGCCGCTTCATCCGCGAACAGCTCAGCCGCGAAGGCGTCAATGTCGACGGGCTGAAGACCGACAAGGAACGGCTGACGGCTCTGGTGCTGCTTTCGGTCGAGAGCGAAGGCGTCTCGCCGATGATCTTTTATCGCAGCGACTGCGCCGACATGGCGCTCGCCGAAGAAGATATCGACGAGGCTTTCATTGCCTCGGCCCGTTCCATCGTCGTCACCGGCACGCATTTTTCCCGACCCAACAGCGACGCCGCCCAGCGCAAGGCGATCCGCATCATCAAGGCCAGGGGCGGCAAGGTGGTGTTCGACATCGACTACCGTCCCAATCTCTGGGGACTCGCAGGCCATGCCGAGGGTTTTGAGCGCTATGTCAAATCCGACCGCGTCTCGGCCCAGCTGAAGACGGTGCTGCCCGATTGCGATCTCATCGTCGGCACCGAGGAAGAGATCATGATCGCGTCGGGCGCCGACGATTGCCTGAGTGCGTTGAAGACGATCCGCGCGCTGTCCAAGGCGACCATCGTACTGAAGCGCGGCGCCATGGGCTGCATCGTCTATGACGGGCCGATCAGCGACGATCTCGAGGACGGCATCGTCGGCAAGGGCTTTCCGATCGAGATCTATAATGTGCTGGGCGCCGGTGACGCCTTCATGTCCGGCTTCCTGCGCGGCTGGCTGGGAGGCGAAGACCACGCGACGGCGGCGACCTGGGCCAATGCCTGCGGCGCCTTCGCCGTGTCGCGGCTGCTCTGCGCGCCGGAATATCCGACCTTCGAGGAATTGCAGTTCTTCCTCAGGAACGGCAGCAAGCACCTCGCTCTGCGCAAGGACGAGGCGATCAACCACATCCATTGGGCGACGACCCGCCGCCGCGATATCCCCTCGATGATGGCGCTCGCCTGCGACCACCGTGTGCAGCTTGAGGACGTCGCGGCAAAGACCGGCGCCGATCCGGCGCGCATCCGCGATTTCAAGGTGCTGGCGGTCAAGGCTGCGGCGAAAGTCGCCGCCGGCCGCGACGGCTATGGCATGCTGATCGACGAGAAGCATGGCCGCGAAGCGATGTTCGAATTCGCCCGCCACCCCTTTGCCTGGCTCGGCCGTCCCGTCGAACTGCCGGGCTCGCGGCCGCTGCGCTTCGAGTTCTCGCAGGACATCGGCTCGCAACTGGTGGAATGGCCGGTCGACCACTGCATCAAATGCCTGTGCTTCTATCACCCCGACGATCCGGCAGCGCTCAAGGATGAGCAGCAGCAGAAGCTGCGCTCGCTGTTCGAAGCCGCGCGGAAGGTCGGCCGGGAGCTTCTGGTCGAGATCATCGCCGGCAAGCACGGCAAGCTCGACGAAACGACCATCCCGCGCGCCCTGGAAGAACTCTATGCGCTTGGCATCAAGCCGGACTGGTGGAAGCTCGAACCGCAGGCGTCGGCCGGCGCCTGGGCCAAGATCGAAGCGGTGATCCTGAAGCACGATCCCTGGTGTCGTGGCGTCGTGCTGCTGGGTCTCGAAGCGCCGCAGGACGAACTGGAAGCGGCCTTTGCCGCCACCGCCAAGGCGCCGATCGTCAAGGGCTTTGCCGTCGGCCGCACCATCTTCGTCCACGCCGCCGAACGATGGCTGGCAGGCAAGATGACGGATGACGAGGCTATCGCCGACATGGCCGCGCGCTTCGAACAGTTGACCGAAGCGTGGCTTGCCGCGCGTGGCCGTAAAGCAGCATAAAGGCGCGGCAAGAGGACTGCGGAGGAAAACACCATGAGCAAGACAATCCGCCTGACGATGGCGCAGGCGCTGACCCGCTTTCTGAGCAAGCAGATGACCGAGATCGACGGCAGACGAGTGCCCATCTTCGGCGGTGTCTGGGCGATCTTCGGTCACGGCAATGTCGCCGGCATCGGCGAGGCGCTGTACCAGCTGCGCGACGAATTGCCGACCTTCCGCGCCCACAATGAGCAGGCGATGGCGCATGCGGCGATCGCCTATGGCAAGGCCAATTTCCGCCGCCGCTTCATGGCCGCGACCTCTTCGATCGGCCCCGGTGCGCTCAACATGGTGACGGCGGCGGCGCTCGCCCACGTAAACAGGTTGCCCGTCCTGTTTTTGCCGGGCGATGTCTTCGCCAACCGCATCCCCGATCCGGTGCTGCAGCAGGCCGAGGACTTTTCCGACGGCACCGCGACGGTCAATGACTGCTTCCGTCCGGTGTCGCGCTATTTCGACCGCATCACCCGTCCCGAGCAGATCATCCCGGCATTGGCGCGGACCATGCAGGTGCTGACCGATCCGGCGGAATGCGGCCCGGTGACGCTGTCGCTCTGCCAGGACGTGCAGGCCGAGGCCTATGACTATCCCGAGAGCTTTTTCGCCGAGCGCGTCTGGCACCAGCGCCGGCCGCGTCCGGACCGGCATGAATTGGCGGCGGCGGTCACCGCGCTGAAGGGTGCGAAAAAACCGCTGATCATCGCCGGCGGCGGCGTGCTGTATGCGCAGGCTTCGGACGAACTGGCGAAATTCGCCGAGAGCGCCGGCATTCCGGTCTGCGAGACGCAAGGCGGCAAGTCCTCGCTGCCCGACACACATCCGCTCAACATGGCGGCGGTTGGCGTCACCGGCACGTCCGCGGCCAACCGGCTGGCCGAGGAAGCCGATGTCGTGCTCGCCATCGGCACCCGCCTGCAGGATTTCACCACCGGCTCGTGGGCGCTGTTCAAGAACTCCGGCAAGACCATCATCGGCCTCAACGTGCAGCCTTTCGACGCCGGCAAGCACCGCGCGCTGCCGCTGGTCGCCGATGCGGCCGAAGGGCTCGCCGAACTCGGTGCTGCGCTGGGGAGCTGGAAAGCACCGGCGACATGGACCGACAATGCGACCCAGGGCAAGAAGGCTTGGCAGGCCGAAGCCTCCAAGGTGACGGCGTCGACCAACGCCGCCTTCCCGTCGGACGCGCAGGTGATCGGCGCCGTGCAGCGCGCGCTGGGGTCCGGCGTAACGCTGCTGAATGCGTCGGGCGGTTTGCCGGGCGAGTTGCACAAGCTCTGGCAGGCAGGCGCGCCCGGCTCGTACCATGGCGAATATGGCTTCTCGACCATGGGCTACGAGATTGCCGGCGGGCTCGGCGCCAAGATGGCCAAGCCCGACCAGGAGGTAGTCGTCATGGTCGGGGACGGCTCCTACCTCATGATGAATTCCGAAATCGCCACGTCGGTGATGCTTGGCTTGAAGCTGACCATCGTGGTGCTCGACAACAGGGGTTATGGCTGCATCAACCGGCTGCAGATGGCCACCGGCGGCGCCAACTTCAACAACCTCTTGAAGGACGCGCGCCACGAGATCCTGCCCGACATCGACTTCGCCGCGCATGCGGCGAGCATGGGCGCTATTGCCGAGAAGGTGCCGTCGATCACCGGCCTGGAGACTGCGCTGCAAAAGTCGAAAACCAACGACCGCACCACCGTGTTGGTCATCGACACCGACCCGCTGATTTCCACCGATGCCGGCGGCCATTGGTGGGATGTCGCGGTGCCGGAAGTCTCCGCACGGCCGCAGGTCAACGCAGCGCGCAAAGCCTATGACGAAAAGCGGCAGATGCAGACAATTGGCGATTGATGCTAAGTCAGCGCTGCCCCCTACCTCCCCCTTGTGAGGAGGTCGGACCGCAGGTCGGGGTGGGGGTCTGGCGCCGCACCCCCACCCCGCTGCTTCGCAGCGACCCTCCCCACAAGGGGGAGGGTGAACAAGAGACCGGAGCTAAAACTTGAAAGCCAAACTGGGCATGTCCCCCATTGCGTGGTGGAACGACGATCTTGCCGAACTCAGCGACGACGTCTCGCTGGAAGAGTGCCTGCGCCAGTCGCGCTTGGCCGGCTTCACCGGCATGGAAATGGGCCGCCGCTTTCCCAATGACCCCGAAATCATGCTGCCTATCCTGAAAAAGGCCGACGTGACGCTGTGCGGCGGCTGGTTCTCCGGCACGCTGGTCGATGAGGACATGGGCAAGAACAAGGATCGCATCCAGCCGATGATCGACCTGTTCAAGGCGGTTAATGCGCCTTGCATCGTCTATGGCGAGGTCGGCCGCTCGATCCAGGGCGATCGCTCCAGGCCTCTCGCCACCAAGCCGAAATTGTCGAATGACGAGATGAGGGCCTATGCCAGGCGCCTCACCGAGTTCGGCGAATGGTGCGCAGAGCAAGGCATGCCGCTGTCCTATCACCATCACATGGCGGCGGTGGTCGAGACCGAGCCGGAGCTCGATGCCTTCATGCGCCATTCCGGCGAAGGCATTCCGTTGCTGCTCGATGCAGGGCATCTCGCCTTTGCCGGTGGCGACGTGCTGCGCGCCATCGACAACCACCACAAGCGCATCAGCCATGTCCATGTGAAGGATGTGCGCATGGGCGTGATCGACGGGCTCGACCGCACAAAGCAGTCCTTTCTCGACGCCGTGGCGCTCGGTGCCTTCACGGTGCCTGGCGACGGTTCGCTTGATTTCGGCGCCATTGTGCAGCGCTTCGCCGACCATGGCTATGAAGGCTGGTTCGTCGTCGAGGCCGAGCAGGACCCGAAGAAGAACCCGCCGCTCAAGATGGCGCAGGTCGGCCACAAGGAATTGATGCGGGTGATGACGGCGGCCGGCTACACGGTGGAAACGCAGGGTTTTCCCAATGCCTGAGGCGATCCGATGAAGGATTACGAGCACCCGTTCTTCCGGCCGCTGTGGCGGCGCGTTGCCGTCGTCGCCGTCTGCGTGATCTGGGCCGGAATAGAATTCGCCTCCGGCACCCCATTCTGGGGCATCATTGCGCTCGGCTTTGCCGCCTACGCCGTCTGGCAGTTCTTCTATCTTTACAAGCCGGTGGAGGAGAGCAAGGCTGCGCCTGATCGACCGAAGACCGGCGAAGCGAAGGCGGACGCCGAACCGAAGGAATGAAGCGGCCGTGGCTCGGAAGGGCTTGCGGGTCGGACACTGGACACCTGGCGTATCGCCTACGTCGATGATTGGCCGGAACGTCCCTCGCTTCGTCATCCTAGGGTCTTCGCGACGGAGCTTCGCTCCTGCTTCGCCCTAGGATGACGAAGTTGAGAGGCCGACCTCGAAGACATGCGATAGGAGAGACAAAACATGTCGAAACTGCTCGTCAAAGCCGACAAGGGCCATGGCCGCGTCGCCCATGTCACGCCCAAAAGCGCCGGATGGACCTATGTCGGCTTCGACCTGCACCGGCTGAAGCCGGGCGCGACCGCATCCGGCAAGACGCGGGATCGCGAAGTCTGCCTGGTGTTCGTCACCGGCAAGGGCACGGCAAGGGCCGGCGGCCGGGAACTCGGCCTGCTCGGCGAGCGCATGTCGCCCTTCGAGGGCAAGCCGTGGTCGGTCTATATCCCGGAGGGTTCGGACTGGTCGGTCACCGCCGACACCGATCTCGAACTCGCGGTCTGTTCGGCGCCGGGCCTGGGCGGCGGCTTGCCCGTTCGCGTCATCGCACCCGACGACCTCGGCCAGGAGACTCGGGGCAAAGGCACCAACACGCGCTACGTCACCAACATATTGCCCGAGGGCAAGCCCGCCGACTCGCTGCTGGTGGTCGAGGTCATCACGCCCGGCGGCCACACATCGAGCTACCCGCCGCACAAGCACGACCAGGACAATCTGCCTGCCGAATCCTATCTTGAGGAAACCTATTACCACCGCCTCAACCCGCCGCAGGGCTTTGCCTTCCAGCGGGTCTACACCGACGCCGACAAGTCGGGCGCCCGCGAACTGGACGAGGCGATGGCGATCGAGGACGGCGATGTCGTGCTGGTGCCCAAGGGCTATCATCCGTGCGCGGCCTGTCACGGCTACGACCTCTATTACCTTAACGTCATGGCCGGGCCGAAGCGGACGTGGAAGTTCCACAACGCGCCCGAGCACGAGTGGCTGATGAAGGCCTGATCGGCCTTCGCTTGCGGCGGAAGCTGTTGGTCCAGCAGCGAAAAACGTCGGCTAAGGACCTGCGGGGTCGATTTGCCTTCGAAAACCCGCATAAGCTTCGTCAATCCGTCATGGAAATCACCTATGGCAGCGGGCTGACGAGGATTTTCGATGCGCTACGCCATCTATTTCACCCCGATGCAGGACGAGCCGCTGGCGCGGATCGCCGCCAACTGGCTGGGTCGCGACCCCTTTGGCGCCGCCACCAGGCCGGTCGAGGCGGTGGGCGAGCTGTCGGCGGCCGAAGTCGCCTTTCACACCGCATCGGCGCGGCGCTACGGTTTTCATGCGACGCTGAAAGCGCCCTTCCGGTTGGCCGCCAACGAAACTGAAAGCTCGTTGCGCGCGGCGCTGGACGCCTTTGCCGAAGCAACGCCGACGGTCACCATCCCGCGCCTGGTCGTCAGCCAGATCGATGGTTTCTTCGCTTTGCTGCCGGAAGGCCCGCTGCCGCCGCTCAACCGTTTCGCCGATGATGTCGTGCTTAGCTTCGACCGTTTTCGCGCGCCGCTCACCGAGGCCGAGATCGAGCGGCGCAGCCCGGATTCGCTGAAGCCGGCCGAGTTCCGCAATCTCTGCCAGTGGGGCTATCCCTATGTGTTTGAGACCTTTCGCTTCCACATGACACTGTCCGGCCGGGCCGGGCCGCAGGAAAGCCAACGTCTGCGCGCGGCAATTGACAGCCTGTTCGCCGATGTGCTGCAGCAGCCGGTGCTGGTGGATGCGCTGACGCTGTTCGTCGAAACCGAACCGGGCGCTCCGTTCATGGTGCTTTCGCATCATGCGCTCGGCCGCCGCGCTGCCCGAAAAACCGCCTGACCGCAATTCGTCCGAGTAAGCAAGGACTGCCTGAATGACCGCCGAAACTGTTCTCCACAACGCCCGCATCGTGCTTGCCGACGAGATCGTCGAAGGGTCGCTCGTGCTGCGCGACGGTTTTATCTCCGGCGTCGACGCCGGCACCGGCCACACCGGCGGGAGCATGGGCGGCGAGGACATGGGTGGCGACTACATCATTCCCGGCCTGGTCGAGCTGCACACTGACCATCTCGAAGGCCACTATGCGCCGCGCCCGAAAGTGCGCTGGAACCCGATCGCCGCCGTCCTTGCCCATGACGCGCAGGTGGCCACCGCCGGCATCACCACCGTGCTCGACGCTTTGCGTGTCGGCATGGACGAGGACGCGGATATTACCTCCGACGACATCCGCAAGCTCGCCGGCGCGATCGAGGACAGCGTCGCGAAAGACCGGTTGCGGGCCGACCATTTCCTGCACCTGCGCTGCGAGGTCTCGGCGCCGGATTGCTTGCGGGCTTTCGCCAATTTCGATGGCGACGAGCGGGTCAAGCTGGCCTCGCTGATGGACCATGCGCCGGGACAGCGTCAGTTCGTCAATCTCGAGACCTACGCCCATTACTATCAGCGCAAGCTGAAATTGACCGATCGCGACTTCCAATTGTTCTGCGAAAAGCGGATGTCGGAATCGGCGAAGAATTCGGGACCGAACCGGGTGGCGATATCAGCCGCCTGCAACGAGCGGGGCATTGTGCTGGCGAGCCATGACGACGCCACATCAGGCCATGTCGACGAGGCGATCGAGCAGGGCGTGCGCGTCGCGGAATTCCCGACCACGCTGGAAGCCGCCAAGGCCTCGAAGGATGCCGGGCTCGGCGTACTGATGGGCGCGCCCAACGTCATGCGCGGCTCCTCGCATTCGGGCAATGTCTCGGCCCGCACGCTGGCCGGCGACGGCCTGCTCGACATATTGTCGTCCGACTACATTCCCTTCAGCCTGATCCAGTCGGCCTTCTTCCTCGGCGACGTCGTCGAGGGCATTTCCCTGCCGCAGGCGGTTGCGATGGTGTCGAAGAATCCGGCCGAGGCGATCGGCCTCAACGACCGCGGCGTCATCGAACAGGGCCGCCGCGCCGATCTGGTGCGTGTGCGCGTCGACGACCATGTGCCGGTCGTGCGCACTGTCTGGCGCCAAGGGCGCCGGGTCGCCTGATGGTCTCGGCGTCGATCGAGCGCGAACTCAGCAGCGAGGCCTTTCCGCTCCGCAACGGCGTGTTTGTCGCCGTCGTCGGCCCGAGCGGCGCCGGCAAGGATACGGTAATCGGCTATGCCCGCACCTTGTTTGCCGACGAGACGAGGCTGGAGTTCGTCCGCCGGGTCATCACCAGGCCGAGCGACGCCGCAAGCGAGGATCACGACACGCTGGCCGACGCCGCCTTTGCCGAGGCCCAGGCCGACGGCGCTTTCGCCATTTCCTGGGAGGCGCACGGCCTGCGCTATGGCATCCCGGCCGATGTCGACTGGTCGATAGCCAATGGCCATGTCGCCGTGGCCAATGTCTCGCGCGCAGTCATCCCGGTGCTGCGGGAGCGCTATGCCAATCTGGCTGTCGTCGAGATCACCGCCTCGCCGGAAGTCCTCGCCGAGCGTCTCGCCCAGCGCGGCCGCGAATCGCGCGGCGAAGTGCTGGCTCGGCTCGCCCGCGGCGCCAATATCGCTTTGTCCGGCTCCGGCGTCACCTCGATCGACAATGGCGGCCGGCGCGAAGCCGCCGGAGAACGCTTCGCCGAGGTGCTGCGCAAGGCGATGGCCTTCTCGGATATATCCGGCGTGATGTAGCGCTACTCCGCCGCGACAGTCTTGCGGCTGGCATCGAGCATCAGCCGCCTTGCGCGGAACACGCCCCATTGCTGGTCGACCAGCACGCCGATCAGGATCACGCCGCCCATCACCGCGAAGTTGAGCGAGGACGGGATGCCGAGCAGATTGACCAGGTTCTGCAACTCCTGCAGCAGCACGGTGCCCAGGATGACGCCGACCAGCGAGCCTTCGCCGCCGCGCAGCGAGAAGCCGCCGAGAACGGCGGCGGCAATGGCGTAGAGTTCGTAGAACTGGCCGTGGCTGGCCGGCGAGATCGAGCGCGTGTACATGGCGAAATAGATCGCCGACAGCGCCGTCAGCACGCCGCAGATGACATAGGCGGCCATGACGACACGGCCGGTGCGAATTCCCGAATATTTCGCCGCCTCTTCGTTCTTGCCGATGGCATAGAGGTAGCGTCCGAACACCGAGCGGTGCAGCACCACCCACATGACGATCGAAATGACGATCAGTGCGATGAAGCTGTTGGGCACGCCATAGCTGCGGCCCGCGGTGAGGAATTCGAGCTCGGGAAAATTCTGGCCGAAGGCGAAGCCGGCGGTGCCGTCGGCGGTATAGAAACGGGCGACCCCGCGATAGATCAAAAGGCCGCACAGCGTTACCACGAAGGGCTGCAATTTCAGCCTTGTGATCAGCCAGCCATGCGCCAGCCCGATGATGCCGCCCAGCACCAGGATCAGCGGCAGCGCCACCGGCCATGGCATGTCGCGCACGGCGATGAAATCGATGAACAGCGTGCCGAGCAGCGCCACCAGCGATCCCACCGACAATTCGATGCCGCCGGTGATGATGACGAAGGCCTGGCCGATGGCGAGGATCCCGAACAGGCCGATCAGGTTCGAGGTGTTGGCGAGGTTGATCGGTAAAAGGAAGCGCGGGTTGATGGCGGTCACCACGGCGCCGACCACCAGGATTAGGATCAGCAGGCCGAGATCTTTTTTGCTCATCGTCTTCTCCCCAATGCACCGGACCGGCAATCGCCTGAAGCCCGCTAGTTTGCCGGCTTGCCGACCGCCAGCAACAGCACGTTTTCCTGGCTGAATTGTTCCTTGTCGAGAATGCCCGAGATCTGGCCCTCATGCATGACGGCGATACGGTCGGACACGCCGATCACCTCTTCCATGTCGCTGGAGATCATCAGCACGGCGACGCCGGCATCGGCCAAGGCTCGCATCAGCCCGTAAATCTCGGCCTTGGCGCCGATATCGATGCCGCGCGTAGGCTCATCGAGGATCATCACCTTCGGGTCCATCGCCAGCCATTTGCCCAGCACCACCTTCTGCTGGTTGCCGCCCGACAGCGTGCCGGTTCGCGTCTGCACCGACGGCGCCTTGATGCCGAGATTCGTCTTCTGCTTCTCGGCGGTGGCGGTCTCGGCGCTTGCCGACACCAGTCGACGTTTCGCATGCGCCGGCAGGTTGGGCAGCGAGATGTTCTGCGCGATCGACAGGTCAAGCAAAATGCCGGTCAGCTTGCGGTCTTCCGGAACCAGAAAAATGCCATGCGCGACCGCATCGGCCGCCGAACCCAGCACAAGCGGCTTGCCGTCGAGTTCGAGCCCACCGCCAAGCGTGCTGTCGATGCCGAAGAACACCCGCGCCAGTTCGGTGCGGCCGGAGCCGACAAGGCCGGCGAGGCCGAGGATTTCACCGCGCCTGATGTCGAGGTCGACCGGCCGGGCAGGGTAGGCGGGGGTGCGGATGGCTTTGGCCGAGAGAGCCGTGGCGCCCGGCGCCCGCGCCGCCTCGGAGGCCTTCTCGCGCTCCTTCAGCATGCGGCCGATCATCAGCTTGACCATCTGGTCGTGGTTGATGGCGCTCTTCGGCAAGGTGCCGGCCAGCATGCCGTCGCGCAGCACCACGACGCGGTCGGCGACGCGCTCGACCTCATGCAGCCGGTGCGAAATGAAGATGACGCTGATGCCATCGGCCTTCAGCGCCTTGATGACGTCGAGCAGCTTGTCGGTTTCGGCGAGCGGCAGGCTCGACGTCGGCTCGTCGAGGATCACCAGCCGCGCCTTGATCGACAGTGCCTTGGCGATCTCGACCATCTGCTGCTGCGCCAGCGACAGCGAGGCAACCGGCGTATCGGCGGAGAAATTGGCGCCGACGCGCTTCAGCAGTGGCGCCACCATTTCGCGCAGCTTGGCGCGGTCGACCAATCTCAGCGGCCCGCCGCGCAACGGCTCGCGGCCGAAGAAGATATTGGCGGCAACATCGAGGTTTTCGAAGAGATTGAGTTCCTGGTGGACGAAGGCGATGCCCGACCCCAGGCTGCCTTCGACGGTGAGCCCGTCATGCGCAACGCCGTCGACGGTGATGGCGCCGCTGTCCGGCCTGGTGACGCCGCCGAGGATCTTCATCAAGGTCGATTTGCCGGCGCCGTTTTCGCCGACCAGGCCGATCACCTCGCCCGGCCTGACCTCCATGGAAAAGCCGTCCAGCGCCACCACGCCCGGATAGGTCTTGCGCACGTTCTCGAGGCCGAGGAACGGGTTGGTTGCGACGATGGATGGGTCGGAATAATTCATCACGCCATATTTGATCAGGCTTGCCAGCAGCCGGTGGGCTACAGACTGACGGGCCTTGGCCGACCCGTCAACACGATCGCCGGCTCAAGGCGAACCCTGAGCCGGCGCAACTGCTCGTGGTCTCAGTTTCCGGACATCGCCTTCAGATTGGCGGCATAGGCGTCGACATCGTCCTTACCGATGATCTTGGTCGGGATGATGATCAGGCCGCCTTCCGGAATGCCTGATTTGTCGCCCTTGAGATAGGCGGCCATCAGCTTCATGCCCTGATAGGCCCATTCGAAGGGCTGCTGCACGACGGTCGCCGCCACGGTGCCTTCCTTGACGCCGCCCAGCGTGATCGGATCGTCATCGAAGCCGACGACGGTGATCGAGCCGAGCTTACCGGCGTCACGCAGCGCTTCATAGATGCGCGGCGTGTTGTAGGAATAGAAGCCGACCATGCAGGTGATGTCGGGGCTGGCGACCAGCGCGTCCTCGACATTCTTCTTGGCGCGCGCCTGGTCGATGTCGTCGCCGCGCACGTCCACCAGTTCGATCTTGCTGCCGGCGAGGCCGTCCTTCATGCCCTGGATGCGTTCCTTGGCATTGTCGGCGCCGAGCAGGCCGACGAAGCCGAGGCACTTGCCGCCGTCCGGCATCGCCTTCTTGGCGATCTCGGCCGCCTGCTTGCCGGCGTCGACATTGGACGAGCCGATATAGGCGACGCGCTTGGTCTGCGGGGCATCGGAGTCGGTGGTGAACAGCGCCGTTTCCGACGCGATCTTGTTCAGACCGTCGGTCGAGGTCTTGGGGTCGACGGCCGAGACCATGATGCCCTTGACGCCGGCGGTCACCAGATCGTCCATCAGCCGCTGCTGGATGGCGACCGAGGACTGCTCGGGATATTTGAGTTCGAGATTGTAGTCGGGCAATTCGGCCTGCGCCTTCTTGACGCCGGCTTCGGCGGCCTTCCAGAAATCGGAAGCGCCGTTGACGACGAAGGCCAGCGTCGGTTTGTCGTCGGCGCGCGCAATGGCTGTCGCGGTCAGGCCAAGCAGCAGGGCTGCGGTGGCCACGGATGCATGTCGTATCAAGGATTTCATGTTCAACCTCCCGTTTTGGCTCAGTCGTCGGACTGAACCGATCTTGCATTCACTGACTTGCCGCTCGCGATTTGGACGCCCTCCTCCTCAGGGGTTCCCGGCGCTGAAGAATGGCGTCGTCGGTCGCGATCACGGACTTTAGAGACTCATCCCGTGCTCGTAAATAGTCTGATTTGTCTGACATATCACATGTCCGAGACCAGGCTTGCGGAGGCAAACCCCGCTCACTATCGGGCCATTCACGTGCACTTCTCGCCGCGCGGGCTCACCTGACCGGACACGGCGGATTGACGTTACAGCGTCGTTTTGTATTAGTAAACACTATTAGCAGAGGTCTCGCGCGGACACTCGGCGGCAGCCCTAGGTCTAGTTTGCCCGAACAGGTACAGCACCGCTTCGCGCAAGCAGATGCCTTGCAGTCCTTGAATTTCACGGAGCCCGCAGCGGCATGGCGGGGGACTTCAAAGCTGCTAATAAAGATAAACGCCTTCGACTATTTCCATTGGTCGACGGCGCGACACCATCTTGTCGGTGTGGCAGGCTTGCGACTAGACAGGCTGGGGATTGGGACGCAATGCCATGAGCGAGACGAGGGATCCGGACGGCACGGCGAAGCGGCGCAAGGCGCCGGCGAGAGCCGCCAAGGGCGGCCGCGTCACCATGACCGACATCGCCAGGGCAGCCGGGTGCTCGCAAGCGACCGTCTCCTTCGTGCTCAACGATTCGCCCGGCATCCGGCTGTCGCAGCAGACGCGCGAGCGGGTGATCGACGCCGCGCGTGCGCTCGGCTACGCAGCACCCGCCTTCTCGGCGCTGCGCAAACCTGTTGCCGCCTTCGATGGACTTGACGGTGTCATCGGTTTCGCTGTCGACCAGCTGGCGACAAGCCCGGAAGCCGTTGTCGCCATCGAGGGTGCGCGCCAGGCGTCGTGGAACGCCGGCAATGTGTTGCTCGTCGCTCAGACCATGGGCGACGCCGTCATGGAGCCGCGCGCCGTTGCGGCGCTCACCAGGCGCGGCATCTCGGCGCTGATCTATATGACCATCTTCACCCGGGAGATCACGGCGCCGGACTTCCTCTACGGCCTCGACATACCGGTCATCCTGCTCAACTGCTACACGGCCGATTATGCCTTCCCGGCCGTGGTGCCGTCCGAGATCGCCGGCGGCCAGAACTCGACCCGGCATCTGATCGGCCACGGCCACCGCCGCATCGCCACCATCACCGGCGAGCCGTGGATGCAGGCCGCGCAGGACCGGCTGAAAGGCTACCGCAGGGCGCTCGCCACCGCCGACATCCCGTTCGATCCCGAACTGGTGGTCGAGGGCGACTGGTCGGCGAGCGCCGGCTATGCCGCGACCGTGAAGCTTTTGGCGCTGAAAGAGCGCCCGACCGCCATCTTCTGCCAGAACGACCGCACGGCCATCGGCTGCTACGAAGCGCTGAAGGAGGCGGGCCTGCACATCCCGCAGGACATCTCCGTCGTCGGCTATGACGACGAGGAGATCGCCCGCCATCTGTTCCCGCCGCTGACGACATCGATCCTGCCGCACATGGCGATGGGCCAATGGGCGATCGAACAGCTCGAAGTGCCGCCGCCTGCCGGCCGCGGCCGCTATCCCATCACCAAGCTGGAATGCCCGCTGGTCGAGCGGGAGTCGGTGGCAGCTGTGGCTGGATAAAGTTGAACCAGCCCATCCCGATGCAAATCGGGATGGGTCTGTTTGGTGTTTGCGCCTCAGGGCAGGGTCTATCCGGGAACGTGCCGCGGTTAGAACCGCAAGACGACAAAGGAGCGCCTGCGATAGCAGCGCCGGCGCAACCGGCCATGCCGCCAGAACGTGCGGCAGTGCCGTCTCCAGACATGCCGCCTGTGGTGGCGACGATGGTGCCATCGCCGATGCGAGATCTGCTCGACATCGCCCGGGCCTTCGTCGTCATCAAACAAATTGGCATCCTGCTTGTCGAGTTCATCGAGAATGCCGTTACCGATATTGGGAACCCCGGCCACGGCCTCGAGAGGCCGAACCGCGGTAGCAAGCGCCGCGGCCCCCGCAACGCCGAACAATGCTGTCAAGAATGATCGCCGATCCATCAAAACCTCCATCAGCAAGACAAGGCTAACATGACGAGCCTAACACAAAGCAGCTAGAGCGGGTGATACAAAAGGCCAGAGGTGAATCTTTGAGCCGGCCCAAACGGGTGACCGGACGGACGGCAGAGGCTAGCGCAATCCAGGAAAAGTGTGCGCGCTTTCCTTGGGAATTTCGTAAAAACAAACAGATAGAGCGGTTCGCCGTTTCGGCGAAATGCTCTAGCGCAAGGCCGCTACCGGGCGGCGCGCTTCCTTCGGCTCGGCGACCAAGCCATGCGAAATGCCGCCGATGAAAGCGCACAGCCTGAGCGGTTCCGCCTTTCCGCGAAAATCTGAACCGCTTGGCAAAGCTACCCCCTAAGAATGCCCGCCACCTTGCGGCAGTGGCTGGCTGAGAGACTGACGCCCCACGGCAGATGCGATGTTGCGGTACTCAGCGCCGCGCCAATATCCGGCAGAGCTCCTTCAGGTCCCGGTCGTAGGTGCCCTTGCCGCTGAGCACGCTGGCGCAGCGTTTTTTCATCTTGGCGATCTGGCCGGCCGACATGGCGCTGATGGCAACCACCGCCGGCCGCGCCGGCACCGCCGGCGTGTTGGGATCCCTAGGGCTGGTGGACGTTGTCTGTGTGCCAATGCCGACGCCGACCCCGGCCGTCACTCCACTGCCCACCCCGACCCCGGCGCCGACCCCGACACTGCTGCCGACGGTTGCGCCGACCCCGACCCCGACGCCCGTGCCGACCGATACGCCGGCGCCGGCGGTAACGCCGCTGCCAACCGAGGCGCCGACACTGGCGGTGGTGCCGCTGGTGCCTCCGACCGTCGCTCCGGCATTGACGCCCTTGCTCCCGCCGACCGAGACACCGACGCCAAGCCCGCCGCCACTGCCGCCGACCGAAACACCCACCCCACCGCTGCCGCCGATGCCCACACTGAGCCCGCCCGCGCCAGCCGGAAAGCACAAAGCCACGGTAACCGCGCCACCGGCCAAGGCCTTTGTTAAACTTTTAAAGAAATCCATAATGACGCTCCCCGTGTTGGTTGCCTGTACGCAGGTTGAACAGCATCCGTTACCAATATGATTACGCGAGTGTAGCGTTTTTAGTTTCTGCAAGAATAGGTAGTATTGGAAATCGTTGTTATGGCTTCTTGCGGCGACCGGAATATATATTTTGGGATTGGCGGAAAAAATCGAGGATTTGCGATTAGACTCGGAACCTTAGACAGGCAGGACGAGTGCTCGCATGCGGGAATTTACCGGGCGCATGCCTCAGGTCATCTTGCGAAGCCGCTTCCCGAGGCTGAGGTGGACAGAATGGACCCTCAAGAATGGGGCTCGTACTGGGGAAAAGGGGACGACCCAAGAAACCCGCGACGATCTCCACCGATGTCGGCGCGTTGAGCTCGTTCCGCTGCTCGCAGTCGACGGCGTCAGCGCTACCCTTGCGGGCATACCTTCGCCCCGTTTGGCGTTTCTGCCCTTTGGATCGGATGCCGATCGTCCGCTGGCGTTTCGAATCTCTTCAACTTACGCCGAGTTTCGCAAATCCACTTTGCATCCTGGCTAACGTTCGAAGGGTTCGCCAAGCGAGGCGACACCGTTCAGCCTGAGCAAGCGGCGGTCCGCCGAGATGACACCGAGCACGACGATCGTAACGAGATAGGGAAGGCTGGAAAGCAGTTGCGATGGCAAGTCCAGACCGGTCGCCTGGGCGGCGAGGCTCATCAGCGAAACCGCACCGAAGAGGCAGGCACCCAGGAAAATGCGGCCAGCGAGCCACGTACCAAAGACAACGAGTGCGATCGCGATCCAGCCACGTCCGGCAATCATACCGTCCGCCCAAAGGGGCGTGTACACCGCCGCCGCATAGGCGCCGGCAAAACCCGCCATCATGCCACCAAAAGCTATGGCCGCGATACGGATAGCGATGACCGGATAGCCGATGGCATGGGCTGCCTTGGGATTCTCGCCGATTGCCCTCACGACAAGGCCGACTCTCGTATAGGCAAACATCGCCCAGATCGCAAACGTCACGGCAAGGGAAAGCCATACGACGACGTCCTGGACAAACAGCCTGCCGACTACCGGGATTTCCGAGAGGCCGGGAAAGGCAAGTTTCGGGAGCCCCTTGACCGTCAAGCTCTCGTAGCTTTTGCCGAACAGCGCCGAAAGGCCCTGGCCGAGAATGCCGATCGCAAGGCCTGTCGCGACCTGGTTTGCCCGGAATCCGAGTGCCAGCACTGCAAAGACGAGGGACAGGACGGCGCTACCGAGGCCGGCGGCAACGAACCCCAGCAGGTGTCCACCGCCGTGGTAGACGACGATGAACGCGAGCACCGCGCCGAGGGCCATCAGGCCCTCTACGCCGAGGTTAAGAACACCGGCGCGCTCGACCACCAACTCGCCGAGTGCGGCAAGGAGAAAGGGGGTTGCCGCTGCGAGCATGCCCGAAATAATGAACTCGACGGCGTTCATGGCTGGCTCAGGTGATGGGGGCGGCGCCACTCGATGCGGTAGCGCACGAAGGCCACAGCGCCGAGATAGGCGAGCAGCAAGCTGCCTTGGAAGACGCGGACGGCGGCGATCGGCAGGTTTGCCGACACCATCGCATTGTCGCCGCCGATATAGAGGACAGCCATGAAGAGCGCGGAAAAGATGATGCCGACTGGATGCAAGCCGCCGAGATAGGCGACAATAATGGCCGCATAACCGTAGCCGGTCGAGATCGAGCGCTGCAACTGGCCGAGCGGACCCGCGACTTCCGCGGCGCCTGCCAGTCCCGCCGCCAAGCCACCGATCAGAAGCGATAGCCAAATCGCACGCCCTTCGCTGAAGCCGGCGTAACCGGCCGCGAGCGGGGCAAGGCCGCCGACCTTGAGCTTATACCCCATGAAGCTTCGCTGCATGAAAACCCAGGCCACCAGCGAGAGCGCAAGTGTGATGAGCAGCGAGACGTTGACGCGGGTACCGGTGATCAGGGTCGGCACCATCGCGTCGTTCTGAAACATGACGGATTGTGGGAAATTGAAGCCGGCCGGGTCCTTCCATGGGCCGAGCAGCAGGTAGTTGAGGACTTGCGCCGCAACGAGGCTCAGCATCAGGGAGACCAGGATCTCGTTCGCATTGAGCCTGACGCGCCAGAAGGCGGTGATAGATGCCCAAAGTGCACCGCCGAGGGCACCGAGAAGCAGCATCAGCGGCCAGATCCACTGCCCGGTCGCCTGCGGAAACCAGACGGGGATCGCCGAGGCGAAAATAGCGCCCAGGATAAACTGGCCCTCCGCGCCGATGTTGAACACTTTTGCGCGGAAACCGATCGCCAGCCCCTGAGCAATGAGGAGAAGGGGCCCCGCCTTCAGCAGCACCTCCGCAAACGATGCCCAGGAGAGGAACGGCTCGAGAAGCATCGCGTACAGGACGGCCGCCGGATCTCGGCCTATCAGCACATAAAGGCCCAGATTGAGGATGATCGCCATGCCAAGCGCGACAGCCGGGGCCAGCATGGCCGCGACGAGCGAGGCATGCTCCCGGCGGACGAGCGCGGGGAGGAACGTCGCGGCCCAAACGCTCATGCAGGAACCTTCTCTGGCGAGGCATGTGCTCCGATCATGTATCTGCCGATGTCTTCGGGGCGCGTGTCCCGCGTGACCAGAGGCGGACTCAGCATTCCATGATGGAGCACCTGGATGAAATCGCAGAGTTCGAAAAGTTCCTCGAGTTCCTCGGAAATTACGAGGATCGCCACGCCCAGGTTGCGCAACGCGATGAGCCGCCTTCTGATGGCGGATGCAGCGCCAATGTCTACACCCCAGGTCGGCTGCGCCACGAAAAGCAGTTTTGGCGACAGCATCATCTCGCGACCGACGATGAATTTCTGCAAGTTGCCGCCGGACAGCGAGCCCGCTTCGGCATCCGGGCCGGAGGCGCGGACGTCGTACCGACGGATGCATTCGCTGGTGAAAGCCGTCGCTCCGGCGCTGTTGATGAGGCCGCGCCTCACGAGATCGAAAGGATGGGCGGTAAGAACGGTGTTGAGCACGAGCGACATTTCAGGGACCGCGCCGCGTCCCAGCCGGTCTTCGGGCACGAAGGCGAAGCCAAATCTCCTGCGCGCGGCCGCATCGAGTGCGCCTACGTCGCGGCCCATCATGTAAATCCGGTCGCGTTGTTCCTTCAGCAGCATCGCTTCGCCCGAGATAAGCGCGGCAAGCTCGCCTTGGCCATTGCCCGATATTCCGGCTATGCCAAGAATCTCGCCTGATCGTACCGTGAGGCTGATGCCGGAGAGCGGCGTGGCAAAGGGGTCGTCCGGCGTGTAGTCCATGTCGATTATTTCCAGCCGCTTCTCCCCCTCGGGCATGGCCAACGCGGGCATCACCTCGGGCATGTCGCGGCCGATCATCATCCGGGCGAGGTCGTGCGCATCATAGTCGCGCGGGTCGACGGTGCCGATAACGCGCCCTCCACGCAAGACCGTCGCCTGGTCACAGATCGTGCGAATTTCCTCCAGTTTGTGGGAGATGAACAGGATGGACACGCCGCGGTCGCGAAGGCGCCTGAGCGTGTCGAACAGCTTCTTCACCGCCTGCGGCGGCAAGACCGAGGTCGGCTCGTCGAGAATGAGCAGCTTCGGGTCCGTCATCAGGCAGCGGATGATCTCCACCCGCTGCCGTTCGCCGACCGAGAGCGCGTGCACATCGGCGAGAGGATCCACTTCAAGGCCAAAATCCTGGCCGAGGCTGCGGATGCGCGCCGCCAGCTCCGCCTTGCCGCCGGGGACGACGAGTTGGATGTTCTCGACGACAGTCAGCGTCTCGAACAGCGAGAAATGCTGAAAGACCATGCCGATGCCCCTGCGCCGTGCCTCAGCCGGCGAGGCAAGGCGCAGAGGCTCTCCGTTCCAGACGACGGTGCCTTCGTCCGGCTGTTCAACGCCATAGATGAGCTTCATCAGCGTCGATTTGCCCGCCCCATTCTCCCCGAGGATCGCATGGATCGATTGGGGCGCCACGTCCAGATCGATGGCTTGGTTGGCCCGGATCTGGCCGTAGCTCTTCGAGATGCCGCGGAGCGACAGAAGGGGCGGGGTCATGACTTACTTCGGCAGTGGTGTGGTGACACCCTTGACGTGCCAGTCCATCGCGACGATCTCGGGATCCGCTATCGTCGCACCGGCGGCGGCGGCTTCGCTGCCGTCGGCCTTGGTGATTGGACCTGTGAAGGGCGAGAAGCTGCCGTCGGCGATCTTCGCCGCCACTTCCTTGATCTTCGTCATCGTGTCGGCTGGGATATCTGAGTTCCAGTCCACGACCTCCACCACCTTTTCGGCGACGCCGAGGAAGGTGTTGGCGCCCTTGAAGGTTCCGGCCAGATGGGCATCCACGGAAGCCTTGAAGAAGGGCGACCAGTCCGTCGCGATGCAGCCGAGATATTTCTTCGGTGCATATTTCTTCATCGACGAATTGAGGTTGAACGCGTAGACGCCAGCCTCCTCGCAGGCCGAGATCACGGAGGGTGTGTCCTGCGCGTTCGAGAAGATCACGTCGCAGTTCTGTGCCATCAGCGCCTTGGCGGCTTCCTGTTCCTTGGCCGGGTCGAACCAGGAGTTCACCCAGACGACCGATACCTCGATATCGGGATTTACGGTCTGTGCGCCGAGCGTAAATGCGTTGATCGAGGTGATCAGCTCCGGAATGGCGAAGGCCGAGACGGAGCCGACCTTGCCGGTCTTGGAAAGAGTTGCGGCGGCTATGCCGAGCAGGTAAGTGCCCTGGAAATACTTCGCCGCGAAGGGCGAGAAATTCGGCGCGGTCTGGAAGCCGGAGGCATGCAGCACGGTGACCGCAGGATCGCGGCGGGCGATCTGTAGTGCACCATTCTGGTAGCCGAATGAGCCGGCGATCAGGAACTTGTTACCGTCGGCGACGGTCTTGTTCATGATCCGGTCGGCGTCCGGCCCTTCGGCGATGTTCTCGATGACGGTGATCTTCACCTTGTCGCCGTATGCGGCCTTGACCGGCTCGAGCCCGGCGGCGAGCGCATGGCCCCAGCCGACATCGCCGACCGGCGACGGGAGCACGAGCGTGATACCGAGCGGCTCGTCGGCCGCAAAGGCGGGACGGCTGCCAAGCGCGCCGGCAAGCCCTGTCGCGGCAAGGCCCTTCATCAGAGTTCTGCGGGTCAGATAGTTCAGCATGTCAGTTCCCCTGTCTTAAGTTGTTAGAATTCCACCGCGGCAAAGGCGGCTTCCGCGTCCGCAGCAAGCCGGGCCTCGTTCAGCCCGGTAAACGCACCCTTCTCCCAGACGATGCGGCCGTTGATCATGGTCATGTCGGTGGGCATGCCGATACCGACCTTGGCGATCAGGCTCAATGGATCGTGGCGCGTGCCGACATAATCCATGCGGCGCGTGTCGATCGCGAAGAGGTCGGCGGCCATGCCGGGCGACAGTCGGCCGATGTCATTGCGGCCCAGAAGCGCGGCCCCGCCCGTTGTCGCATAGCCGAGGAAACCGACCGGCGCAGGCACGGGATGAGCGCGCGTCGAGGCCGCCAGGCATTGCAGCATGTAGGCGGAATGGATGCAGTGCATGAGGTTGGAATTGTCGTTCGAGGCAGCACCGTCGCAGCCGAGACCGACGCGCAGGCCAAAGGCGGACATGGCGGGAATATCAGTCACCTCCGCGCCCACCAGATAGACCGGCTCAGGGCAATGCGAGACACCGGTGCCGCTCGCCGCCATCAGCCGCAGTTCGTCATGCGTCAGCTCCCAGCAATGGGCATAGAAAGTGTCTCGGCCGGCAAATCCGAGGTCCTCGAGATAGTCCACCGTACGCATGCCATGGCGGGCCTCGATGATCGGGCTTTCGCCCTCGCCGACATGGGTGTGCATCCGCACCCCGCGATCACGCGCCAGCGAAACCGATTCCACGAAGGTCTCGCGGTAGCAGTTGACCGGCTGGCAGGGAGCGACCACGACCTGACGCATGCTGAAGGGACTGGTGTCGTGATAAGTGTCGATGAGGCGTGCGCAGTCGGCAATGAATTCGTCCGTGGTCTCCAGCATCTCGTCTGGAATGGTCGAGCCTTCCGATTTTGGCAGCGTGTTGCCGCCGCGGCCGGCGTGGAAACGCATGCCGAGAAGGTCGGCCGCTTCGAACTGCCGGTCGATGAGCCGTTTTCCGGCATGGCGCGGAAAATTGTACTGGTGGTCGAAGGCCGTCGTGCAACCGTGCTTTATCAACTCTGCCATCGCCGTGATCGAGGCGTGGTAGAAACAATCCTCGTTGAGCCGGGAGAAGATCGGATAGATCCGGTCGAGCCATTCGATGACCGACAGCTTCGTCCAGTCGAGGTCGGCACGGTTGCGCACAAAGCACTGAAAGAAGTGATGGTGCGTGTTGACGAGGCCGGGATAGACGAACCAGCCGTCGGCGTCCTGCACGACAGTACCGGCCGGCAACTCGCTTCTGTGCAGGCCTTGCCCGATTGCCTCGATCTGCGGGCCATTCGTCAGCACATCGACATTGCGCCGGACGCTCGGACCCCTGCCCTCGTCGGTGATGACCGCTGCGCAATTCTTCAGGAGATAGCCGGTCACCTCACGCCTCGTCCGGTATGGGTCGCGGTTCGGGCTTCAACTCGTGCAGCCGGTGGATACCGGGCATCTCGATGAAATTGTCGAGGCTGCGGAGCGCTCGCGACCAGAGCCGGATCGTGGGATACGGATCGAGGGAAACGCCACCGTCGGGCGCGAGCGCGACATAGGGAAAGCAAGCAATGTCGGCAATCGTCGGCCGGTCGGATGCGAGAAACCGATCGCCACGCATTTTTTGTTCGGAGAGGCCGGCTTCCAGCTCACGCAGTGCCGCTATGCCATTGGCCTGAAGCGCACCGATGTCACCGGGACGCAGCAGCATCTCATGCAGGCGCGCGCCGCCGAGGTTGGCGGTCAGCCTGTGCGAGAAGGAAAGCCATTGCTGGATGCGCGCCGTCTCCTCGGGGGCGCCGCTGCCGAGCCAGGCCGGTGCTGCCTTCGCGGCGAGATAGCCAAGCATGGCGGAAGACTCGGTCAGGATCAGGTCGCCGTCTTCAAGGATCGGGATGGAGCCTCCCGGATTAAGCGCCATAAGCTCGGGGCCACGATGCTCGGCGCCGGGATGGAAGTCGACCGGGCGGATTTCGAGCTTCACACCTGACAGCGTCGCCATCAGGCGCACCTTGTAGCAACTTGGGGAGAGGATGTAGTCGTAAAGCTTCACTGTGCCACCAATTGCGCGCCGTAGGTATAATTGTGGCGCTTCAGCCAGCGGCGATAGGCGATCGAGGTCAAGTCGGCGCGCGTCGGGATTTCCATACCGGGATCGAGCGGCAGAAGACGCGGGATCTGGTTTTCGAGGATCGAGCGGTCCTGCAGGAAAATCGTCTGCTGGAAATGGATGAGGTCGGTCTGTGGCGTCTCGTCATCGAAAAGCGCCATCCACGGCCAGACGTCGCAGAGATCCTCGGCAAGCGGTTGGACGAATAGCGTAATGACATCCCATTCGCCCGGGCGCGGCGGGCAGGTCTTGTAGAGGACTGAGCAGGTCGGGGCCGGCACGCGGTACATGTATTCCGTCGTGATACCTCCACTCGCGGATTTCGCCGCCTGCGGCTGGTAGAACTTCACCTGGGTCGCCCAGACCTCGTCCTCTTCCTCGCGGATCTCGACCTTGTAGTTTTCGACCTCGGTATGTGGCTCCGAGCCGAGGATGTCGGTATGGACGAAGGGGAAGTGCGCGATGTCGAGGAAGTTCTCGACGGCGCGGAGCGGCGAGCAGCGCACCCGCACCACGCCGACATCGACGAAGCGGCGCCCGGGTTGGTCTGCCTCGGGAATCGGAAAGACCGGTTTCTTCGGTTCGCCGAGCGACGACCAGATATGGCCATAGCGCACCGAAACCGGCAGCACGCGCCCGTTTTCGCCTGTCACTTTCGCCGCGCCATTGGCGTCGAGCGCAACCTTGATCGGCTCGTCCATCAGGGTGGTCTCGCGCCCATAGCGGTCGAGCCGGCTGAAAAGCCCGACCGGATACCATTCATCGCGCATCGCATCGTCGATCATGGCACAGCCCCTTTCGCCTCGATCCCTTCGGCCATGCGCCGAAGGCTCTCGGCGGCTCGCGAGGCGGCGATGCGCTCGGACGCATCGCAATCGGCTGGAACAAGGACGTGGATCAGCGTCTCGCCGGCTTCCTGCGGGATAGGCAGCAGGCGAATTGCCGGCGCGCCGGGCGCCTGCCAGACGTATCCTTCAACGGTGGCCTTCGTACCGGCAGCGACCGAGAGCGCCGAATGTCCGGCACGGGCCGTCAATGAACGGAGCGGGACGTAACCCTCAAAAAGGGGTGGCTTGCCGTCAGGCTCTCCATCAGCGACCCAGATGATCCCGCCGGCCTCTTCGACCAACCGGGTCGTGACGCGAATCGTCTCCGGCGGCGTGAGGCTGGGATGGGCAGGAATGCGCAGACACTGACCGGCCTGCGAATAGGTCCAGCCGTGATAGATGCAGGAGAGCGCCTCGCCGCGCACGAAGCCATGGGAGAGGCGCATACCGCGATGCGGACAGCGATCGGCCGATGCCGCCAAGCGCCCCGATTGGCTTCGCCAGAGGGCAATGGGACCGGCGGGCGTCCGCGCCGGCATTACCTGTCCTGTTGGCAGATCCTGGGTAAGGGCGACCGGCACCCAGGTGTCCGTCTTGTCGGACAGCATGACCTTACTTTCCGTACTGATACTACTGTTTCCCGACCAGAGAGATGCCGGCGCAAGGAGTTGGCGAACCGCTCGATGCGGCTGACGTATGCATAATTATTTCGCAATTGCAATATTGATTAAATTAAGTGCAAACGGAGGGTAACCACACGCAAAGCTATATGTTTTTTTGCTCGACAGGCGCGCGGTCGATCGTCTCGACCCAGACTTCAATGGGCCCAAGCGAACATCCCATCTCCATCATGTCGATCAGTTCCGCCGCACCGGCAATATCGAGTTCGATGCGATCGGTGCTTGCATGAGCGATGTGGTGCGCGAGACCGAGCTTGGCCGCATGGCGCATGATCCAGGGCAGGAAGGACGCGGGTTCGAGGTGGCCGCGAATGGTCATCCGCTCATGCAAGCGGTGTTGACTTTGCTTCATCACGAACGCGCGCCTTGGTGTCACGGTCAGCAGCATAGCGTCTGACTGAACGGGCGGAAGTGGTAATCGACGCGCCAATAACACCGAATATCGACTGATCGCCCGTGCCTAGACCCGGGCACTCATGCATGTCGCCCAGAAGTGCCGCGGTTGTGGGACAACGACATGCATTAAACAAAGACTTTAAAGCGCGTCGCATGAATCCGTTTCAGCGCGACGCGCTTTAGGGTTATCTGAGCTATTGTAATGCATCGTGCCCTTCCCGAGAGATGGGTGACAGTTCATTCCGGAGACATGGGTTACACTTTCGGCCCTTTGCAAGGAGAGCAAGGTGCCTTGGAAGGAGTGTAACGTCATGGAAGAGCGGCTGAAGTTCATTGCCCGGCTGCTGGACGGCGAGAAGATATCGGTGCTTTGCCGTGAGTTCGATATCTCGCGCAAGACCGGCTACAAGATCCTCACACGCTACAATGACAGTGGCCTTGAGGGGCTGACGGATCGATCACGCCGACCCTACCGCCACGCCAATCAGCTTCCGTTTCAAATCGAGAAGCTGATTGTGCGCCTCAAGCAAGACAAGCCGACCTGGGGTGCGCCAAAGATACGCGAACGGTTGGCCCGGCTGTATCCTGACGTTCACCGGCCTGCGATCTCGACGGTGCATGCGGTTCTCGACCGCCATGGCCTGGTCGAGCGCCGCAAGCGAAGGCGCAACAGGGCGATGGGAACACCACTTTCAAACGGCTATCGGCCCAACGATCTGTGGTGTGCCGACTACAAAGGCGAGTTCATGCTCGCCGATCGGCGCTATTGCTATCCGCTGACGATCACCGACTTCGCCAGCCGCTATCTCATCGCCTGCGAGGCGTTGTCGACTACCAAGGAAGCCTATGCCTTCACGGTGTTCGAGAGCGTTTTCAAAGAGTTCGGCCTGCCCAGCGCCATCAGGACCGACAATGGCGTTCCCTTTGCCAGCCCAAACGCGCTGTTCAATCTCAGCAAACTGTCGGTCTGGTGGCTGCGCCTGGGCATCGACATCGAGCGCATCCAGCCGGGCTGTCCGCAGCAGAACAGGCGCCATGAGCGCATGCACCTGACTCTCAAGAAGGAAACCACCAAACCGGCTGGCGCCAATTTCCTGCAGCAGCAGGCCAGGTTCGATGACTTCATCGATGAGTTCAACTCAGAACGCCCACATCAGGCGCTCGACATGGCCTGTCCAGCCGAGCGCTACACCCCGTCACCGCGCATCTATGCCGGCCTGCCGGATCTCGATTATCCGTTTCACGACAAGGCCGTCACCGTCACCACCTGCGGCCGCATCTGCTACAATCGCAAGAAGATCAACCTCAGCCTCGTCTTTGCCGGCCAGACCGTCGGCATCAAACAGGTCGAGGACCATATCTGGCTGGCTTCCTTCATGGATTATGATTTGGGCTACTTCGATGATGAGACATGCAGGCTCGAACCACTCCAAAACCCCTTCGGGCCAAAAGTGTTACCCATGTCTCCGATATAAACCGTAACCTATGTGTCCGGAATGGACCTCGGTAAGTTGGCGCACCCGACAGGATTCGAACCTGTGACCTCTGCCTTCGGAGGGCAGCGCTCTATCCAGCTGAGCTACGGGTGCCTTCAAGGAACCTGAAAACGAACCAGCCGATAGGCCGGCCAGCCACGGCTTCTTAGCGGAAGCCGCGCCGGGCTTCAACGGGCAATTGGCGTGGCGATATTTTCGAAGCCACCTTGCGCGGCCTGGCAAGTTCGCGTCCGCCCTGCAGCCTCAGCCGGGGACTCACCCCGCCACCTCCACCTTCGCCACCCGCCTGCGCACCCTGCGTGGCGCCCGCTTCGCCTTCTTCGCCCCCGTCAGCTCGTGCATCGCGTCCAGCTGCATCTGCTGCATTTCGGCCAGCCGCGTCCATTGGCGCGAGATCAGGTAGTCGAGCTTTTCGTGCAGGTGGCGCACTTCCAGCTCGGCTTTCAGGTTCACCCGGTAGTCGTTGAAGGAGCGCAGGCGGTCCTTGGCCTCCGTCCGTCTCTGGCTCATCATGATGATCGGCGCCTGGATGGCGGCGATACAGGAGAGCAGCAGGTTGAGCAGGATGAAGGGGTAGGGGTCGAAGGCGCTGCTCACGCCCGCGATCAAATTGATGCCGATCCACACCGCAAGCACGCTGCCGAACGAGATCAGGAACCACCAGCTGCCGCCGAAAGCCGCCATGTTGTCGGAGACGCGGTCGGCGAACGAGCGGTGCTCCTCGAACTCCTCTTCCGAGTTTTCCGAAATCGTGTCCTGCCTGGCGATCGATTCGACCACCTGGCGGTCGAGCTCGGAGAATTCGCCATGCTCCTGCTGCAGCAGCTCCTCCATGTAGCGCATGCGGTAACGGCCGAGCTCCTCCCGGCTGATGCGGGCGCCGCGCGGCAGGTCGGGATGATCGGAGCGGATGCGGTCGGCCAGGCTCGGCCTGAGGTCGTCGATGCGCACCAGGTCACGCTTGCGAAACTTTCTACCTGATATCGCCGACGGTTTTCGCTTCGGCTTCAGGCGGCCATGGGGTTCGGAGTCCGGCACATCGGGCGCTTCCAGCGCCTCGTCGGCAACCAGTTCGGCGTCGTGGGCGGGCGGCGCCTCGAAATACTCGCCGCCGCTGTCGTTTTCATTGTCGGCCTGTTCGGATGGTTTTGGGCTCATGATGCCGGCTCCTGCTGTCGCGCCCACGATACGCCAAGGCGAGGCGGCATAGCCACTGTGGCGGTGAAGATTGGGGGCTTGTGCATGCTTGTGATGAATGCCTGCTGCAATTGCCTGTGGCAGCGCAGCCCCCCGGGGCCTCGCTCGCCTGCTGCTCGGCAACCAGACCGCCGAAGTGCTGTTGCCGACGGAGGTCGCGCCTGCTGCAGAGTTAAGATGAGGCAGCGATCCTTCACGACCCCCCTCTGTCCTGCCGGACATCTCCCCCTCAAGGGGGGAGATCAGATGTCGCCATGGCTTCGCCAAACACGAAAAAGAGGCGAGACGCCGAAGCTGCTAATCTCCCCACTTGAGGGGGAGATGGCCGGCAGGCCAGAGGGGGGTGCTGTCCCGCCGGCGTTTCAGAGTTCCTCCACCCAACGACGGGTTCTATTGCGGCGGTAAACCAGGCAACTGCGACCCCTGCGCCGGCAAACCAGGCGGCGGCAGGCCGGGCGACGCGGCCGGCTGATCTCCCGCAAACATCAGCCGCGTCTTCGTATCGGCCATGGCGGGCGACAGACTGCGCTGGATCAGCGCTTCGACATGGTCGTTGCGCTGCCTAGCGCTGTCGGCGCCCATCACCACCACGATCAGATGCCGGCCGTCGGCATTGTAGGACGTGACGATATTGTAACCGGATGCCCTGATATAGCCGGTCTTGATGCCGTCGACGCCGCGCACCCGGCCGAGCATGTCGTTGTGGCCGCGCACCAGCCGGCCGCGGAACATGAAGTCGCTTTCGGAGAAATAGTGGAACTGCTGCGGGAAGCGGGCGCGCAGCGCCATCCCCAGCGTCGCCATGTCGCGCGCCGATGTGTGCTGGCCATCGTCGGGCAGGCCGGAGGCATTGCGGAAGACGGTGCTGCTCATGCCGATCTGGCGCGCCTTGGACGTCATCATGGCGGCGAACTGGTCCTCCGAGCCGCCGAGATATTCGCCCACCGCCACCGCCACGTCATTGGCCGACTTGACCACGATCGCCCGGATCGCCGAATCGACATCGATGCTCTCGCCGCGCTTGAAGCGCAATTTGGTCGGCGGCTGCCGGGCGGCATTGTCGGAGACCGGAATCTGCGTTTCCTTCGAGACGCGGCCGGACTCCAGCGCCTCGAACAGCAGGTACAGCGTCATCATCTTGGTCAGCGACGCCGGATAGCGTTGCGCCCTCGAACTGACTTCGAACAGCGTCTTGCCACTGCCGGCATCGACGACGATGGCCGCATATTTCTCCTGCGGCGCCGGCACCGCGAGCACGCTGTCGGGCGGTGCGGTGGTGCTGCAGCCGGCCACGAAGACAAGCAGCAGGAGGGCTGCGAGAAATTTCTGGGCGGGGGAGGGGAAATGGAAATTTGGCAAGTCAAGTCCGGCGTTGCTGAGAGGGCCGGAACCTAGCCTAACCCATTGTGTTCGTCCATTTGGTTAACGGCGGAGCTGCCAATCTCCCCCTTGCGGGGGAGATTAGCTGTGACTTCGGTCTTCGCTACTCACCAACTCCGTAATCCCCCGCCCCGAAATCGCCTGCTTCCTGTCCTGTTTTGCCTGCGGGGTCGCGGTGCTGCTATAGAGGCGGCAATTGCTTGGGGGATTTGACAATGACCGGTGACATCGGCGCGGCTGCGCCATCTCTTATCAGGGCTTCGCTCAGCCGCACCGGCAAATGGGCCGGCAGCGTCGCTTTCATCGGCGGCGCCGCATCCGACATCCTCAATCCGCTGGCGCCGTTCGCCGCCTATATCGCGCTGGTCGCTTCGGTTGCCGCCGCCATCATCGCCATTGCCATCGTTCTGCGGCTGGTGCTGGCCGCCAAGGCGCTGCCGGCGCTGATCTTTGCCACCAGCGCTGCCGCCGTCGCCGGCGGCGTCTATGGCCTGCAGCAGCAGACCAATTCGCAGAACGGTGTGATCGCCGGCCTGGTGCCGGCCATCGCCCAGTTGCAGCAGCAGATGGGCATCGTCTCGGCCAGGGTGGCCAGGATCGAGCAAACGGTAACCGAGACGAAGCTGGCGGTCGACCAGGTCAAGCAATCGACTGACGCGGTGGCGAAGAAGACCGAGGAAATTGCGTCGACCCAGCAGCAGCAGGCTGAGCAGGGCGCGCAGACGCAAAAGTCGGTAGAGGCGGTCAAGCAGACGACCGAAACGCTCGCTGCCGGCCAGCAGAAACAGGCCGAGCAGGCGGATAAGCTTCAGGCGACCACCGAGCAGATCGCCGCCTCGATCGACACCATCGCCAAGGGCTTTGCCGCATTGGCCGCGCAGGGCGGGGCGATCGCCGAGCCGAAGCGGCCGGATGAATTCTACCACAATGCCCGCGTCTACGAGCTTTCCGGCGACATGCTGAATGCGCGGCGCTCCTATCTCGCTTTTGCCGGTTTCGACGTCGACGCCGTCGATCCCTACACACGCTTTGCCACCCTGCTGCGCGTGCAGGACGGCAAGGCCGGCGCCCGCGAAGTGTTCGGCCAGCTGGCCGACAAGGCCAAGGCGCTGTCGATCAAGCTGGTCCATATCCTGCAGTTCGACGATGCCCAGCGTCTCGACAAGCTCAACGCCTTCATCGCGGCCAATCCGGATTTCGCACCGGCCTATTATCTGCTCGCGCAGGAGTTTTCCGAGGATCGCCTCGGCGTCCAGTCGCTGTCCGACAAGCGCAGCGAGGCCGAGGCGCTGACCAGGTTCGTCTCCTATGAAAAGGAAGGTGGGCTGCTCAAATATTTCGTCGACCAGACGCAGCTCGCCGACTGGCTCGACCGCAGCCGTACCCGCCTGACGGCGCTTGGCGACGTGCTCGACCCAGCACGCTTTGCCCCGACGCTGACGCCGATGCGCTCCAATGCCGGCTGGACGATCTCCATCTCGCTGCCCGAGGCCGCGACCGGCATTTCCTGGCGCATGGGTGTGTCAGGTCCGTTCACCGACACCGGGCTGATGGCGATGAACGACCAGCGCACCGGCAAGCCGATGCCCAATCCGAGCTTCGAATTGCCCGACAGCACCACGGCCACCACCATCGGGGTCAAGTATCTCGATCTCAGGGGCCGCGAGACCGGGCCGTTCGACATAAGTTTCGATCCGGACGCAGCGCTGCAACAGGGCAACAAACAGATCCTCGACCAGTTCTGGACGTCGTGGATCGCCTTCGACGCCAGCGGCAATCACGGCCTGGTCTATTTCTCCCAGATGCTGTCGTTCCGCTGTGGCATCAAGGAGGTGCGCTACAGCCTGAACGGCACGGCGCTCGACAGGGAGATCAAGCTGCCGCCTTGCGACAAGAAGGACCCGTACGCCATTCCTTATGACTACCAGCCTTACTTCAAGGTCGCCGACAACGTGACATCGATGGCGGTGCAGGTCACCTACACCGACGGCACCAAGTCGCCGGTGCGCGAGTATAAGCGGCAGTAGGCGCCCACCCTCCCCCATGTGGGGAGGGTCGATCCGCGTAGCGGATCGGGGTGGGGGTCCTCGTAGGGCGCTACCCCCACCCCGTCGATCGATCTCCGCTTCGCTCCGATCGCTCGCCGACCCTCCCCAAAAGGGGGAGGGTAAAAATCGCCCTGATGCAAAATGCCGGTCGCTGTGCTTGCGCATCCCTCGCGGAGCGGGTTTGTTCGCTGCCATCAGAATCAGCAGGTGCGCGGATGGATACGGTCACGATCAAGGCAAAGGGCATTTCGGTCACGCTCGATCTCACTGTCGGCCATATCGCCGACATAACGGTCGACAGCGATGGCCGCCAGCTGAAGCCGCTGCACCGCGCGCCCTGGATCGATGCCGGCGAGACGCTGCCGCCGGATCTGCCTCAAGGCACGGTGCGGCTGTCGGGCGATTTCCTATGCGCACCGTTTTCGGCCAGCGACATCGAGGCCGCACCGCTGCATGGCTGGCCGGCCAACAGCCCCTGGGATGTCACCGTCAGCGAAGCGACATCCGACGGCTGGCGGGCCGTCTTCCGGTTGCGCCGCACGGTGATGGGCGCGACGGTCGACAAGATCTTCACGCTCCGCAACAGTCATCCCTTCCTCTATCAGGAGCATGTCTTTTCCGGCGGTTCCGGCGCTGTCTCCGCCGCCCACCATCCGATGGCGGCGATGCGCGATGGCGGCCGGCTGGCCTTTTCGCCGAAGCGCTTTGCCGGGACACTGGACGCACCGCTGGAGCCCGATCCGGCCCGCGGCCGCTTCAAGCTTTCCTATCCCGCCCGCTCGACCGATCTGACGCGCTTTCCAGCCACTGGCGGCGGCACGCTCGATCTCACCGACTACCGCATGGAGGATGAGCGCGAGGATTTCATCACCCTGGTCGAAGCCGATCATGGCGGTCCGGGCTGGACGGCGCTGGCGCGCCGGGCCGAACAGGATCTGGTGCTGGTGCTGAAGAACCCGGCGGAGCTGCCGGTCACCATGCTGTGGTTCAGCAATGGCGGCCGCGACTACGCGCCGTGGAGCAGCCGCCATCGCGGCGTGCTCGGCATCGAGGACGGCCGCGCCGCCATCGGCCATGCCGCATCGATCGGCGACAATTGGCTGAAGCGCGAAGGGGTCGCGACCGCTTTTACCCTCGGCGGCGAAGTCTCCTTCCGCCATGTCATCGGCGCGCTGCCGCAGGCAAACGGCGAGCCGCCGCGCGATATCGGGACAGCCTCAGGTCACATGCGTCTCACCGGAGCCGATGGTTCGACCCGCGATGTCAGGTTCGACAGCGATTTCCTGCGGATCGGCCAGCCCGGCTGATTTTCGAACGCTGGCCCTGCCCCTCACCTGCCTGCCGGCATCCTCGACACACGGCACATGGAGCTTGTCCGCCGCACCGCCGCGCCAACCAATCTGCTTGGCGCTGCGGCGGACGCATAGGGGGAGAAGTGTTACCCATCTATCGGCTGGACACCGGCAGGGCGACGAGGGGCGGCGCTGACGTGGCGGATGTCGTGAGATTGCCCAAATCGCGGTTTGAAATTTCCTCAAACTGCCGACAAGATGCAAAGCATAGCTGGAAGCGC
Organism: Mesorhizobium sp. M0058; assembly: GCF_040323095.1. Classification (NCBI taxonomy): domain Bacteria; kingdom Pseudomonadati; phylum Pseudomonadota; class Alphaproteobacteria; order Hyphomicrobiales; family Phyllobacteriaceae; genus Mesorhizobium; species Mesorhizobium sp. M0058. The sequence goes on along the minus strand of NZ_JAMYUQ010000011.1, from coordinate 158,513 downwards.
CCAATGTCCGAAATCGCCCATCTCGCCGCCACCATCTTCAAGCGCGCCGGCAAGGCGAAACGCTTCATCGTCGCCATTGCCGGCCCGCCCGGCGCCGGCAAGTCGACGCTCTCGGCCGGCCTGCATGATCTGCTGCCGGATGGCGCGGCTGAAGTCGTGCCGATGGACGGCTTCCACTATGACGACATCGTGCTCGACCAGCGCGGCCTGCGGTCAAGAAAGGGCGCGCCGGAGACTTTCGACTTCGCCGGCTTCGAGACGCTGTTGAAGCGCATCCGTTCGGGCGAGCCAGACATCGCCATTCCGGTGTTCGACCGCAGCATGGAATTGTCGCGCGCCGCCGCCTCCATCGTTGCCGCCGAAACCAAGTTCATCCTGGTCGAAGGCAATTACCTCCTGCTCGACGAGGAGCCGTGGTCGCGGCTGGCGCCGCTGTTCGACTTCACCATCTTTGTCGATGTGCCGCGTGCCGAACTCGAGCGCCGCCTTCTGGTGCGCTGGCACGAGCATGGCCGCTCCGACGAAGACGCCCGCGCCTGGATCGCTTCCAACGACATGCCCAACATCGATCGCGTGCTCGGCCGTCGCAGGTCCGCCGACCTGGTTGTTGGCGATCCCGCATAGTTCGCTGGACTTCGGAACGGGAACCTTAAGACTTTCAGGCCGTTATCCCTCATCGGCAATCGTGCCGCCGTGAGGGAACCGTCAGATGGCAACCAAGGCAAAAACACCCGCCAAGAGCAAGACCGCTCAACCCAAAGCCAGGCAGGCAAAGGCCACGCAGGCCAAGGCAGGCGCCGGCCCGGCGATCGCCGAGCGGTCCAAGGACGCAAAGCCGGCTTTCGGCAAAGCGGCGCCAAAGAAGGTAGAACCGGTCGCGACGGCGAAGGTGGCGGCGAAAACCGCCAAACCCAAGAAGCCGGCAAGCCGCGGCTCGATGGCCGGCGGGGCCATGCGCACGGTCAAGGCGACCGCCAATGTCGCCGCTGGTGCGGTGGCGGCGACAGCCAGGGGCGCCGCGTCGCTCGCTGCGTCCGTCATCGGCAAGGGCGGCTCGAAAAGCAAGGCCAAGGCGAAATAGACCTGGTTGCTTCGGCCGGCCGAGGTCAATTCCTGGCGGGAATGGTCAGGCCGCGTTGCACCGCGGGCCGCGCCAGCCCGCGCTCCAGCCATGCCGCGACGGTGGGGAAGTCGTCGAAGCCGACGAGTTCGCGCGCCTCGTAGAAGCCGATCAGATTGCGCACCCAGCCCAGCATCGAAATGTCGGCGATGGTATAGTCGTCGTCCATGATCCAGGTTCGACCCTTCAGCCGCGTCTCCAGCACCCCGATCAGCCGCCGCGATTCATTGCGGTAGCGATCCAGCGGCCGCTTGTCGGCGATCTCGCGTCCGGCGAATTTGTTGAAAAACCCGACCTGTCCGAAAATCGGCCCGATCGCCGCCATCTGGAAGAACACCCATTGGATGGTCTCGTAGCGCCGCGCCGGATCGGCAGGGATCAGCTTGCCGGTCTTGTCGGTGAGGTAGAGCAGGATGGCGCCGGATTCGAACAGGCCGAATGGCCTGCCGCCCGGCCCGTCGGGGTCGATGATCGCGGGTATCTTGCCGTTCGGGTTCAGCGACAGGAATTCCGGCGTCCAGCTCTGGTCCTTGCCGATATCCACCAGATGCGCCTCGTAGGGGAGGCCGAGTTCTTCCAGCGCGATCGAGACTTTCACCCCATTCGGCGTCGTCGCGGAATAGAGCTGCAGGCGGTCGGGGTGGCTGGCCGGCCAGCGCTTGGTGATCGGAAAGGCGGACAGGTCGGTCATCGAAAGCTCCGGTCGGGAATTTGGCGCGGTATCGCGCCGTCTGGCGAGTTGCGAAGGATTATCCTCGGCTTCTTTGCCGATCAACCGGTCGAAGGTGCACACACCGTCTTCGCAGTCATTCAGGGCCAGTCGCTCAGGCCAGTCGCTTGCCGTCAGACCGCCTTGAACGCCACCACGGCATTGGTGCCGCCGAAGGCAAAACCGTTGCTGATCGCCGCGCGCACCTTGCGCTCGCGCGCCACATTCGGCGTGATGTCGAGATCGCAGTCGGGGTCGGCCTGCCGGAAATTGGCCGTCGGCGGCACGATGCCTTCGCGGATCGCCATCACGCAGGCGATCATTTCCAGGCCGCCCGAGGCGCCGAGGCAATGGGCATGCATCGACTTGGTCGACGACACCGACAGCTTATAGGCATGGTCGCCGAAGACGCGCTTGATTGCCGCCGTCTCGATCTGGTCGTTGGCCTTGGTGCCGGTGCCGTGGGCGTTGAGATAGTCGACGTCCTCGGGATTGAGCCCGGCGTCCGCCAGGCAGGCGCGCATCGCCGCCGTCGGTCCCTCGACAGTCGGCGCGACGATATCGGAAGCGTCGGCGGAAAGGCCGGCTCCGGCAAATTCGGCCAGAATGGTCGCGCCGCGCGCCATGGCGTGTTCATACGTTTCCAGCACCGCCATTCCAGCACCTTCGCCGAGCGACAGGCCTTGGCGATCGGCCGAGAACGGCCGGCAGGTATCGGGCGCCAGCACCCGCAGGGCCTCCCAGCCCTTCAGGATGCCCCAAAGCAGCGGCGCGTCGGTGCCGCCGGCGACCATGACATCGGCGCGGCCGAGCCGGATCTGGTCGACCGCCGAGGCAAAGGCGTGATTGGACGAGGAGCAGGCCGAAGTGACGCCGAACACCGGCCCGCGCAGGCCGAGATTCATGCTGACATGGCCGGATGCCGCACTCGGCATCACTTTCGGCACGGTGAAGATGCCGGCCCGGTTCTTGCCGTCGACCAGGATGGCGCGATAGTTCTCCTCGATCGCCTCCCAGCCGCAGACGCCGACGCCGACAACCGCGCCCATCCGGTAGGTGGTTGCTTCAGTCGATGTCAGGCCGGCATGCTGCATGGCTTCGCGCGCGGCAATCGTCGCCAAAAGGCTGAAGCGGTCCATCGACACGGTCTGCTTGTGGCTGATGCCATGGTCGGGCAGCGTCTTGATTTCGCAGCCGACCTTGACCTTCAAATCATGCAAACCGGGATTGCTGATTTGACCGATGGCCGATCGGCCGGCCCGCATTTCGTTCCAGATTGCAGGCGCATTGGCGCCGAGCCCGCATATGCCGCCGATGCCGGTAATGACGACGCGCTTTTGCATTCAGCTCAGGCTTTTTTCGCAATCAGCGCGCGAACAGCCTCAACCATATCGCCGACATTCTTGAGATTGCTCCAGGCATCGACCGTGTTCATCTCGATCTCGATGCCGTACTGCTCCTCGAGATCGAAGATGATCTCGGTCAGTTCCAGGGAATGGATGCCAAGCGCGGTCAATTCCGTATTGGTGGTGATCTCTTCGCCACCGGGCTCCGCATGTGCCCTGATCTTGGCGATGATTTCCGTTGCCAGCTCGTCAGCCATTCGATTCCTTCCCCAATTTTATAACGTCGCGGTGCCGATTGGTTGGCGCCCCTGTTGCCTGGACTGAAATCGCCGTCGCCTTCAAAAACCCGCCAGGCGCAGCATGACCGTTCCAAAGAGGCTCCCTCTATAGAAACGGAAACGCTGTCAAGCAACAAGCTATATCAACAAGCACCATATCGACAAAGCGCCGGGAGTGCTTAACGTTAGCGCCGTGGATACGTTGCAGCATGTCTTGATCCCAGCTCTTCCGGCCCAGCGCGCGGCCGGGGCGGCCCGGCTTGCGTGCGGCGTCAGGGATGGACGCACCCGGCTTTTGCGCCTCTATCAGGACGGCTCGGCCAAAATCCGCATGCCGGCCGTTGCGGCCGATCCGCTCGAAGCCGTGCTCATCAACACCGCCGGCGGTCTGACCGGCGGCGATCGGCTCGGCTGGGAAATCGATGTCGGGCCAGGTGCCTCCGCCTCGATAACCACCCAGGCCTGCGAAAAGATCTATCGTGCCGCTAGCGACCGCGCCGAAGTTCGGGTGAAGCTCAGCGTCGGCGCGGGCGGGCGTATCGCCTGGCTGCCCCAGGAAACCATCGTCTTCGACCGCTCGGCCTTTGCCCGCACGCTCGAGGTCGAGCTTGCCGCAGGCGCCGAGGCATTGCTGCTTGAAGCCACCATATTCGGCCGCCTCGCCATGGGCGAAGAGGCCGCGCACGGCCATTTCCACGACCGTTGGCGTGTCCGCCAGGATGGTGCGCTCGTTCATGCCGAGGATTTCCGCATCGGGCCGGCTATCGCGGCGGCACTTGGCCGCCCGGCGGTCGCCGGCGGCGCCATTGCCGCTGCGACGCTGCTGATGGTCTCGCCGCAGGCCGAAGCCTTGCTCGATCCGGCCCGCGACATCGTCGGCGCCGACGGCGATGCCAGCGCCTGGAGCGTCAAAAAATCTGGCAAGCTTCTTGCGAGGCTGTTTGCCGGGGACGGCTATCAGCTGCGCAAGCGGCTGGTTCCGCTCGTCGAACTGCTCAACGGGCGGGCGGGTCTGCCCAAATTATGGTCACTCTGAGCCAAATACAGGCCAAATCCAGGAAAGCGCATGAACCTGACGCCGCGTGAAAAGGACAAGCTGCTCATCGCCATGGCGGCGATCGTGGCGCGCAAGCGGCTGGAACGCGGCGTCAAGCTCAATCACCCCGAAGCGATCGCGCTGATCACCGATTTCGTCGTCGAGGGCGCCCGCGACGGCCGCCCGGTCGCCGAACTGATGGAGGCCGGCGCCCATGTCATCACCCGCGCGCAGGTGATGGAAGGCATCGCCGAGATGATCCACGACGTGCAGGTCGAGGCGACCTTTCCCGACGGCACCAAGCTGGTGACCGTTCACGAACCGATCAGGTGAGGAGAAAACGATGCTGGAGCTGCGACCGAATTGCGAATGCTGCGACAAGGACCTGCCGCCGGAAGCGGCGGACGCGCTGATCTGCACCTTTGAATGCACCTTCTGCGCTGACTGCGCTGAACATGTGCTGGGCGGCGTCTGCCCGAACTGCGGCGGCAATTTTTCCGCACGCCCGATCCGCCCAGTGGAGAAACTGGTGAAATATCCGGCCTCGACCCAACGCGTGCTCAAGGCCGAGGGCTGCGGCCCGCGCAAGGCTGCGTGATTGTTTTCGTGACTTCGAAGGGAAGACCGATGATCTCTGCTTCAACCAAACGCACCACGCTTGCAGCGATCCTGCTGCTGGCGGCGGCGATGCCCGCCTATGCCCATGTCGGCATCGGCACGACCTCGTCCTTCGCGGCGGGCTTCGCGCATCCGCTGTCCGGCCTCGACCATATGACCGTCATGGTAGCCGTCGGCCTGTGGGCGGCGCTCAAGGGCGGCAAGGCAATCTGGGCCTGGCCGCTGGCCTTTGTCGGCGTCATGCTGGTCGGCGGCGCGCTCGGCATGCTCCACGTGCCGGTGCCTTTCGTCGAACCGGGCATCCTTGCCTCCGTCGTCGCGCTTGGCTTGCTGGTGGCGTTGGCGGTCGATCTGCCGGTCTCGGCCGGAGTCGCCATCATCGGCCTGTTCGCGCTGTTCCATGGCCATGCCCACGGCACCGAAGTGCCGGAAAATGCCGGTGGACTTGACTATATGGCCGGCTTTGCCGTTGCCACCGCACTTCTCCATGCCATGGGCATCGCTGCCGGCCTTGGCCTCGGCATGCGCTTTCGCGGGCTTGCCCGCGCCGCTGGCGCCGCTTGTGCTGCAGTCGCCGTCGGCCTGGTCTTCGGCGTTTTGTGAGGCTAACGATGATTCCCGGCGAAATCATCACGGCAAGCGGCGACATCGAGCTCAACAAGGGGCTGCCGACGGTGACGCTGAAGGTCGCCAACAGCGGCGACCGGCCGATCCAGGTCGGCAGCCACTACCATTTCTTCGAGACCAATGAGGGGTTGAAATTCGACCGCGACAAAGCGCGCGGCATGCGTCTGGACATTGCCGCCGGCACCGCGATGCGCTTCGAACCGGGACAAGAGCGGGACGTCACGCTGGTGCCGTTCGGAGGAAAACGCGAGGTCTACGGTTTTCAGCAGAAGATCATGGGCAGGCTGTGAGATCGACGGGGTCGAGCGCCCTGAGGTCAGTTCGACGGCCTGGCCGCCGCGTAGATGACGATTCTTGCCGAGCCGTCGAATTCCACCGCAAGGACGTCTTCCGTAAGCACGCGCCGCGAATCGATGGCGTTGAACAGCAAGGCGTTGGCGTCGATCTCCTTGCGCAGTTCCGCAATGTCGTCCTGATGCTGTTCGACCTTGCTCTCGACGGCCGGCGGCGGGCCGCCTTCGCTGCGTGCCGCGTCGGTGAGGAAGACGATATCTACTGTATCGAGCTTGGACGTCTTGCGCACGGCGCCGATGTTCTCACGCGTCCGCTCGATCGCGGTGATGATCTTGTTGGTCTGTGGTTCCGTCCGCGCCTCCTCCTGCCGGACATCGGAGCCGACGATCCTGTTGACGGTGTCGGCCCGGTTGACGGCGCCAGCGCTTTCAAGACCTTGCGCGGGTTGCGGGCCGAAAGCTGCGAGAAATGCGCAGGCAGCAAGGCTCTGGAGCCATCTGGTGTCGGCAAAGACAGGCATCGCTCGCTCCTGGTGGACTTTTCTGTGCAACGCCGTTCGGCGCCAAAGGGACGAAACGCCTCCTGTCGGGCGAAGGTTCCCTGTGGGCTGGCGGGCCGGGTGCCGGCCCGCCAAGCGCTTCTTTCAGCTTGCCTTCTTGGTGACAAGGGTCAGCGCGCCATCGGTGGTCATGCTGGCGGCGACCACCTGTGCCGAGGTGAGCCCCTTGGCTTCGAGCGCCGACTTGATCTGCGGAGTCGCGTCGATCGAAGAGCGCAGTTTCTGCAGCCCGGCATCGCCACGCTGGGCGATCACCTGATTGACCTGCGTCTGGGTGGCCTTGGGCAATTCGCTGATATCGACGATGTTGACCTTCTGGATCGCCGGCGCCGCCGGCTGAGCGCTGGGCGCCGCCGGCTTCGGTTGCGGCGTGGGCTGCTGCTGGGCGCCGGCTACAGTTGCGGAGGCCAGCGTGGCGGCGGCTGCAAGAACGATGATTTTGCGCATGTATTTTCCTCCATCGATTTGGCCAAGGGTTTGGCAAACGGGCGGTTTGGGGTGGCACGACCACCTCAACGGCCAAATGGGATCAGAAGGTGTCGCCGGGCGGGTCATTGCATGACCATTGGATGGCGACGATGTGGAGTTCGGCTGCGGCCGGCCTCTCGTTTGGGGAGCATTGACTGATGGCTAGAATTACCCGCGCCGCCTACGCGCAGATGTATGGCCCGACGGTCGGCGACAGAGTGCGCCTGGCCGACACCGAGCTGTTTATCGAGGTCGAAAAGGACCTCACCGTCCATGGCGAGGAGGTGAAATTCGGCGGCGGCAAGGTCATCCGCGACGGCATGGGCCAGAGCCAGGTGTCGCGCGCCGGCGGCGCGGTCGACACGGTCATCACCAACGCGCTGGTGGTCGATGCCACGGCCGGCATCTTCAAGGCCGACATCGGTCTCAGGGACGGCCGCATCGCGGCGATCGGCAAGGCCGGCAATCCCGACACGCAGGACGGCGTCACCATCGTCATCGGCCCCGGTACAGAGATCATCGCGGGCGAGGGCAAGATCCTGACCGCCGGCGGCTTCGACGCGCACATCCACTTCATCTGCCCGCAGCAGATCGACGAAGCGCTGATGTCGGGCATCACCACCATGCTCGGCGGCGGCACCGGCCCGGCGCATGGCACGCTGGCCACCACCTGCACGCCTGGACCCTGGCACATGGCGCGCATGATCCAGTCCTTCGACGCTTTCCCGATGAACATCGGCCTGTCCGGCAAGGGCAACGCCTCGCTGCCGGCAGCGCTGGAGGAAATGGTGCTGGGCGGCGCCTGCTCGCTGAAGCTGCACGAGGACTGGGGCACGACGCCGGCGGCCATCGACTGCTGCCTGTCGGTTGCCGACGATTACGACGTGCAGGTGATGATCCACACCGATACGCTGAACGAATCCGGCTTTGTCGAGAACACCGTCGCCGCCATCAAGGGCCGCACCATCCACGCCTTCCACACCGAGGGTGCCGGCGGCGGCCATGCGCCCGATATCATCAAGGTCTGCGGCTTGCCCAACGTCATTCCGTCTTCGACCAACCCGACCCGGCCCTACACCGTCAACACGCTGGCCGAGCATCTCGACATGCTGATGGTCTGCCACCATCTGTCGCCGTCGATCCCTGAAGACATCGCCTTTGCCGAAAGCCGTATCCGCAAGGAGACCATCGCGGCGGAAGACATTCTGCACGATATCGGCGCCTTCTCGATCATCTCGTCGGACTCGCAGGCCATGGGCCGTGTCGGCGAGGTGGCGATCCGCACCTGGCAGACCGCCGACAAGATGAAGCGCCAGCGCGGGTCATTGCCGCAGGAGACCGGCAACAACGACAATTTCCGCGTCCGCCGCTACATCGCCAAATACACCATCAACCCGGCCATCGCGCATGGCCTGTCCAGGGACATCGGTTCGATCGCGGTCGGCAAGCGCGCCGATCTGGTGCTGTGGAACCCAGCCTTCTTCGGCGCCAAACCGGACATGGTGCTGATCGGCGGCATGATAGCCGCAGCCCCGATGGGCGACCCAAACGCCTCTATCCCGACACCGCAGCCGATGCACTACCGCCCGATGTTCGGCGCCTATGGCAAGGCCAGGACCAACTCGTCGGTGACGTTCGTTTCCAAGGCGGCTCTGGACTCAGGCCTGCATGGCCGGCTCGGCGTCGACAAGCAGTTCGTGGCCGTGGAAAACACCCGTGGCGGCATCGGCAAGCATTCGATGGTGCTCAACGACGCTACGCCGCATGTCGAAGTCGACCCGGAGACTTACGAGGTGCGCGCCGATGGCGAGCTACTGACCTGCGAGCCGGCAAGCGTGCTACCGATGGCGCAGCGGTATTTCCTGTTTTGAGGCGAGGGGCGATTTGATCGACCCGGCAAATTCCGTTGCGACCCGGTCGGTCCCACCGCAATATGCGGCTCAAAGAACCGCGTAGCAGGTCATGGTCACCGAAATAGCCTCCGCCCACGACATCTTCCCGCATATCCGCATCGTCATGGGCATGGTGATCGGACTTGGCGTCGCTCGCCTGCTGTCGGGGGTGGCGCGAATCGTCCAGCATCCCGGCCAGTACAGGCTCTATCCCGTGCACCTCGGCTGGGTCGCCTCCATGCTGTTGCTGCTGGTGCATTTCTGGTGGTGGGAGTTCGGCCTCTACACCATAGAGGTCTGGACTTTCGGCAAGTACCTGTTCCTGATCTTCTACGCCATCACGCTGTTCCTGCTGTGCGCGCTGCTGTTTCCGGATTCGATGCTCGACTACACCAGCTACGAGGATTTCTTCTATTCGCGCCGTGGCTGGTTCTTCGGCCTGCTGGCGGCCACCTATCTGCTCGATGTCGTCGACACGCTGCTGAAAGGTCCCGAGCATTTCGCCCGCTACGGCAATGAATATCTGTTCCGAACGCCGGTTTTCGTGGCGCTGTGCATAGCCGCCATACTGGTGCGCGACCGCCGTTTTCACATTGCCTTCGTCGTCGGCACACTGATCTACCAGGGGTCGTTCATCCTGCGGCTCTTCGACACCATCGTCTGAACAGTGGCTATGGTTTAGGGTCGCAGGAAAGAGGGTTCGACCATGTACAAGGCTATCGGATCGCGTGGATCCCGCGTCAGCCGCGTTCTGTGGATGCTCGAGGAACTCGGGCAGCCCTATGAATTCGTCGAGGTCAAATTGCGTTCGCCCGAAGCCTATGCGCTCAACCCGTCGGGCAAGGTGCCGATCCTGATCGATGGCGAACTGACGGTGACCGATTCGGCGGCAATCTGCGTCTATCTCGCCGACAAGCACGCCGACAAAGGCATGGGCGCCAATCCAGGTGTGGCCGGACGCGCCGAGATGGATTCCTGGATGCATTTTGCCCAGAGCGAATTCGAAGCGCCGCTGTGGAACAAGCTGCGCCACCGCTTCCTGTTGCCGAAGGGCGTGCGGGTCGATGTCGGCCCCGCCACCGCCTACGATTTCGCCTCGGAGGCCAAGGCGCTCGACGGCCGGCTGGGGGATCGGGAGTTTGCGCTGGGCGACCGGTTTTCCGCCGTCGACGTGCTGTTGGGCGACATGGGCGGCTGGGCCCGCGCCGGAAAATTCCCGATCGAGTCCGAGCGCGTCAACGCGTATTTTGACCGCGTCCTGGCGCGGCCTGCCCGTGCGAGAGCCCAGGCTAACGGTGGAGCCATGCGATGAAACTCAACCTGAACACCGACTTCACCAAGTTCCCCCGGGCCGTCTCGGTGGTGCCTGCCGGCACTGCCGGAACTACGCCGCCATCCGGCCGTGCCGTCCTGCCCCATGACGAGCGCCATCTGCGCCGCCGTGCCATCGAGCTTGCCGACGGCAGCAAGGTGCTGGTCGACCTGCCGAAACCTGTGACCTTGAACGATGGCGACCGGCTGGAGTTGGAGGATGGCGGCCAGGTCGAGATCACCGCGGCTCCCGAAGAGGTCTACGACATCCGCGCCCGCCACGCCGTGCATCTGACCGAACTCGCCTGGCATATCGGCAACCGCCATCTGGCGGCAGCGATCGAGCCCGGCCGCATCCTGATTTTGCGCGACCATGTCATCAAGGCTATGCTGGAAGGGCTGGGCGCCACGGTGCGCGAAGTCTCCGAACCGTTCGAGCCGGTGCGCGGCGCCTATTCCGCCCAAGGTGCGCATGGTCACGATCATGGCCATGCGCATGCGCACGCCGAAGCGCATTCCCATGATGGACGTTCCCACGCACACAGCGAGTCGCATTCGCACAGCCATTCCCATGACGGGCATCATCACGATCATGACTGACCAGCCATCCGGCATCGCTTTGCTGCGGCTCATGGCGTGGCTGTCGCCGGCCTTTCCGGTCGGCGGCTTTGCCTACAGCCATGGTCTCGAACGCGCCGGGCAAGACGGGCTGGTTGCCGATACCGCCAGCCTCGCCTTCTGGCTGGAGACGCTGGTCGAGATGGGCTCGGGCTGGAACGACGCCGTGCTCTTCACGGAAGCCTGGCGCCGCGCCCGCGACGGCGGCGATCTCCATGAAATTGCCGATCTCGCCGAAGCGCTGGCCGGCTCGCGTGAGCGTCACACCGAAACCATGCTGCAAGGCGCCGCCTTCCTGAAAGCGGCAGCGGCTTGGGCGAATCCGGTGTTGGGCCGCCTGCCGGCCGAATGCGCCTACTGTGTCGCCGTCGGCGCCGTTGCCGGCGGCAACGGCATCGCGCTTCAGGACGCGATGTCGGCCTTCCTGCAGGCCTTCTTCTCCAACCTCGTCCAGGCGGCGATCCGACTCGGAATCGTCGGCCAGACGGACGCTATGGCCTTGCTCGCCGGCTTCGAGCCGTTGGCGCTGTCGACGGCCGCGTGCGCCGCCGGCTCGACATTGGACGATCTCGGCGGCTGCGCCTTCATCTCCGACATCATGGCGATGAAGCACGAGACGCAGTATTCCAGGCTGTTCCGCTCATGATCGTCCTCGCCTTCGCCCTCTCGGCCGTCCTGCTGCTGATCACCGCGCTGCATGTCTATTGGGGCCTTGGCGGCATCTGGCCGGGCAGGGACGGCGTCTCCTGCGCCCACGCCGTCGTCGGCTTTCGCGGCATCGACGAGATGCCGACGCCGTTTGCCTGTTTCGCCGTTGCCGCGTGCCTGTGCCTCGCAACCCTGTGGCCGCTGGCGCTGACCGGGGTCTTCGCCACCCCCTTTCCAAGGGAAGGCCTTGCCGCCACAGCGCTGCTCATAGGGCTGGTCTTCCTCGGCCGCGGCATTGCCGGCTTCACGCCGTGGTGGCGCCGTCTGGCGCCGGAACAGCCTTTTGCGCGGCTCGATGTCAGCTTCTATTCGCCGCTCTGCCTGTTGATCGGGCTCAGCTTCGCCATCCTCGCCATCACGGAGTTTTTCGGCATGACGGATTTTTCGCTATGACTCAGGCCAACGGTCCCCTGCGCATCGGCATCGGCGGTCCCGTCGGCTCCGGCAAGACGACGCTAACCGAAAAGCTCTGCAAGGCGCTGCGCGACGATTTCTCCATCGCCGTCGTCACCAACGACATCTACACCAAGGAAGACGCCATGATGCTGGCTCGCCTGCAGGCGCTGCCTGAGGACCGCATCGTCGGCGTGGAGACCGGCGGCTGCCCGCACACCGCCATCCGTGAGGACGCCTCGATCAATTTGCAGGCGATCGCCGAGCTGAACAGGAAATTCCCCGATCTCGACATCGTCTTCATCGAATCCGGCGGCGACAATCTTGCCGCCACCTTCTCGCCGGACCTTGCCGACCTGACCCTCTATGTCATCTCGGTTTGCCAGGGCGAGGAAATCCCCAGGAAGGGCGGGCCGGCGATCACCCGTTCCGATTTCCTGGTCATCAACAAGAGCGATCTGGCGCCCTATGTGAACGTCAACCTCGATGTCATGGAGAGCGACGCCGCCCGAATGCGGGGCAAGCGCCCGTTCGGCTTCACCGACCTGTCGCGCGGCAAGGGACTGCAGGAAGTCATCGACTTCATCGTCGAACATGGCGGGCTGCAGTCGGCCCGCTCGGCGGCCTGACCCAGTACTTACCGGTTGCTGGTCGGCATTGGGCGCGGCATTCTTGGGGAAATGGAGGATTTTTTGATGAGCATCGCCCGTTTGCAGAAAGAGCCGCTGACCAACCTGCCCTATTATGAGGAGCGCGTCGACCTCGCCGCCGCCTTCCGCTGGACGGCGCGGCTCAACATGCATGAAGCCGTGGCCAACCACTTCTCGCTGTCGGTCAACGAGGACGGCAGCAAATTCCTGATGAACCCCAACCAGGTGCATTTCTCGCGCATCAAGGCGAGCGACCTTTTGCTGATCGACGCCAACGATCCCGAGACGCTGACCGGCCCCGACGCGCCCGACCCGACTGCCTGGGGTCTGCACGGCGCCATTCACCGCAACGTGCCGCATGCGCGCTGCGCCATGCATGTGCATTCCATTCATGCCACTGTGCTTGCATCGCTGGCCGACTCGACTCTGCCGCCGATCGACCAGAACTCGGCCATGTTCTTCAACCGCCACGTCGTCGACGCCCATTATGGCGGGCTGGCCTTCGAGGAAGAGGGCGAGCGCTGCTCGCAACTGCTCACCGACCCTAAGGTCAAGGTGATGGTGATGGGCAATCACGGCGTCATGGTCATCGGCGACACCGTTGCCGACGCCTTCAACCGCATGTTCTATTTCGAACGCGCCGCCGAGACCTACATCAAGGCGCTGTGGACCGGCCGGCCGCTGCGCACGCTCTCCGACGCCATTGCCGAAAAGGCCGCCAGCGAAATGGACGACTATCCCGGCCAGGCGGAGCGTCACCTGGCCGAGCTGAAGGCGATCCTCGACGAGGAGGAGCCGGTGTACCGCAGCTGAATGAGTTCACCCTTCTCCCCGTTCACGGGGAGAAGGTCCCGGCAGGGGGATGAGGGGCAGCGCCGACGTTCATAGGCTCACTCAGAGTCCCAACTGAGCCCGCAACTCTTCCGCACTGTTGATCACGACAGCGCCCTTCGGTCCTGCCATCGGCGCTTCCGGCCAGAAGATCGTCCGCATCCCCGCGGCCAGGCCTGATGTGGCGCCGGTAACGCTGTCGTCGACGGCCACCGCGTCTGAAGGATCGACGCCGGCCAGCCACGCGGCGCGCAGGAATGGTTCGGGATGCGGCTTGCCTTCGCGCACGTCGTTTCGGCTGATCGTGCGCATGCCGGGATAGATCAGGCCGACGGCGCTCAGATTTGCATCGACGATCACCCGGTCGGAATTGGACACCACCGCCTGCTGCACGCCGAGCGCGCGCAACTCGTTGAACACTTCGATCGCGCCGGGGCGCGGCTTCAGCGTCTCGGCCATCGGCATGTAGTGATCGTATTTGCGCACGATCCAGTCGTCGAAGGGCAGGTCGAGGCCGAACTCGCTGCGCAGCATCTCGTAGACCGGTGCGGCGGCGACGCCCAGCACCCGCTCATGCAGGTCGGCCGGCGGCGTGATACCGACGCTGCGCAGCGCCGCCACCAAGGCCGCCTCGTGCAGCGGCTCGCTGTCGACCAGCGTGCCGTCCATATCCCAGAAAACCGCTTTCGGCGTCATGCGAGGCTCCTTTGCCGATCCCCTTAAAGCGTTTGTATCAGGAGATAAACTGCCGAGCCCGTCCGCTGGCGATTTTCGCTGGGTTGGTTGCCGCGCGGCGGCCGGATCGAAGCAGCAAGCAATTGTCTTCCCGATTGAACAATTGCGCGCCGACACATTCCCTGCAAGACTACGACGCTTCGCCCAAGGGCGCGCAAAGGGGCAGGGCTGGAGGCACATTTTGAATTCGCGGCAAGATGGCGGCAGCAGCAGGCTGGACGAGGCAGCGCGCGCCGGCTGGCTTTATTATGTTGCCGGCAACACCCAGGACCAGATCGCCGCCACGCTCGGCATTTCCCGGCAGACGGCGCAGCGGCTGGTGTCGCTGGCGGTGTCGGAGGGGCTGATCAAGGTTCGCGTCGATCACCCGATCGCCAATTGCCTTGATCTCGCAGCTAGACTGAAGTCACGCTTCGCGCTCGACCTCGTCGAAGTGGTGCCGAGCGATCCAACCTCATCCTCGACCACGATCGGCATTGCCGAGGCGGCCGCGGCCGAGATCGAGCGGCGGCTGCGGTCACCGACGCCCATCGTCTTGGCCATCGGCACCGGCCGCACGCTGAAGGCGGCGATCGAGCAATTGCCGCCGATGGAATGCTCGCAGCACAAGGTTGTGTCCTTGACCGGCAACATCTCGCCCGACGGTTCGGCCGCCTTCTACAACGTCATCTTCACCATGGCCGACCGGGTCAAGGCGCGCTCGTTCCCGATGCCGCTGCCGGTCATCGCCTCGTCGCCGGAAGAGCGCGAGATGCTGCTTGCCCAGCCGATGATCCAACCGACGCTGGCGCTGGCCGCGGAAGCCGACGTGACCTTTGTCGGCATCGGCGATCTCGGCCCGAAGGCGCCGCTCTACGAGGACGGTTTTATCTCGGAAAGCGAGTTGAAGGCGTTGCAAAAGGCTGGCGGCGTCGCCGAGATCGTCGGCTGGGTGTTCGATCGGGAAGGCCGCATGATCGAGGGCATCACCAACGACCGGGTATCGTCGGCAGCCTTGCCGTCACGCGAAAAGTCGCTGGTCATTGCGCTCGCCATGGGCGAGCGCAAATTGCCGGGCATCCTGGCCGCGGTGAACCGCCGGCTGGTCAATGGCCTCATCACCGACGAGCGGACCGCCACGGCCCTGCTCGACGGTGCCTGATTACCAATTAAGCAGCCCATCGATAAAATCCAACACGTTATTTGCAGCGCCCGGACGGGTCGTTGCCGTCGAGGAAGCCCATGTCGCGCTGCAAATGCGGCGACAGCTCCCGGACGTCGATGTAGCCGCGCCGGCGGTGCACAAGCAGGGAGAATTCATGCGCCAGCAGGGAAAACCAGCTCTGCGCCGGGGTGGAATGGAGTTTTTGCTGTACCGTGGTCATGATCTTCAGCCTCCGCTATGCTTGAACTTGATTGATCGTTGACACCAGATATCGGCCTGATTGGCTCTTGCCGCCAATCAAACGTCGATCACGACCCATAAGGAGGGCTTATGCCCGATCTCAAGGCACCACAGCTCGCCCAGTTGCCGCCGCTGCAGGCCATCAGGGTCTTCGAAGCCGTCGCGCGGCATCTCTCCTTCACCAAGGCCGCGCAGGAACTCGGCATGACGCAGGCCGCGGCCAGCTATCAGATCAAGCTTCTGGAAGAGCGCATCGGTTCGCCGCTGTTCCTGCGCCAGCCGCGCCAGATCGTGCTGACCGAACCCGGCCAGCGCCTGGCGCCCGCCGTCAGCGAGGCGTTCAGCCTGCTCTCAAGCGCCTACTCCGCCGCGCGTGGGGGCGCCGATGGTGTGCTGTGCGTCTCGACGCTGCTGACCTTTGCCTCGAACTGGCTGGCGCAGCATCTCGGCTCCTTCCAGGTCGCGCATCCGTCGCTGGCGGTGCGCGTCGATACCTCGAACAGGGTGATCGATTTTGCCCGCGAGGACATGGACATCGCTATCCGCTCCGGCAGCGGCAAGTGGCCTGGAGTGGAGACCCATCTTTTGTTCAAGGCCGATTTCACCCCGGTGCTGAGCCCGGCACTCGCTGCCACCATAGGTGGCGTCCACGAACCCGCCGACCTGTTCAAGCTGCCCATTCTCGATCCCGGCGACATCTGGTGGCGGGAATGGTTCGCCCTTGCCGGCGTCCCGGCGGACGAACTTGCCAGGCGCACCGGCACCAGCATGGGCGCGCAGGCCTATGAGGCGAACGCGGCCATCGCCGGCCATGGTGTTGCGATCCTGACCACCGCATTGTTCAAGACCGAGCTCGCCGCCGGCCGCCTGATCCAGCCCTTCGACCTGGTCGGCGACGACGGCCACGCCTATTGGCTGGTCTACCCGACGGCGCGTCGCAACGTGCCGAAGATAAAAGCCTTCCGGGACTGGATCCTGGCCGAGATCGCCTGCGCCTGAGGGCGAGCGATTCGCGGATTGATTTCCGAGATGCAAAGCGAGCCATGGATCCGCGACGAATGCTCGCTTCCGCGGACAAACAGCTGCGATCGGGCCACTCGGTTAACCAAGCTTGACAAAAACGCTGTCGATATCACTCGCCCGGCATAGGCTTGTGCTTGTGACGACCCAATTGAGCAGGATCAATCGTCTGCAGATTGAAACAGGGTCGATCAGCCGGCTGATGAAAGTCTATCGCGTCGAAGAAATCGAAAACAACACCGTGCGCACGACGCACGTGATCGAAGCATTTACGCCGTTTCAAGCTGCCGTGAAGGTAATCGGCCGGGAAGTTAGGCTGCGCAAGGACGAGCCCAGCTGGATCCAGGTGACGGAAGTGCTGACCAGAGCCAAGCAAACACGCGACGGCAGGGTTTTCGAATATTCCGTGGGAAGCTACCCGTCCCACGGCTGACGGGCTGGGCCCATGATTGGGTTGCGATGGGTCGGCATCAACCCGCTCTCACATCCCGTGCAAACAGCTTCCCAAATCCATTCAATATCCTCTACGCGCGCAATGTCGCACCTGCCCCGTGTGCTGCGCTGCAGCATCGAATCCGGCTTGACATAATTAACACCAAGTGAGTAATTGCCCATTACCAAGGCAAATGCTCATCTTGGTTCATGGGAGGAATTTGATGAAACTGCGCACGCTCACTTTGGGCTTGTTGTCGGCCAGCGCTTTCGCTTTTGCCGCACACGCCGAATCCATCACCATCGCCACGGTCAACAATGGCGACATGGTCCGCATGCAGAAGCTGACGGACGACTTCACCAAGGCGAACCCCGACATCCAGCTGAACTGGGTCACGCTCGAAGAGAACGTGCTGCGCGAGCGCGTCACCACCGACATCGCAACCAAGGGCGGTCAGTACGACGTCATGACCATCGGCACCTACGAAGTTCCGATCTGGGCCAAGCAGAACTGGCTGTTGCCGCTCGACAAGCTCGGCGACGACTATGACGCCAAGGACATCATCCCGGCCATCGCCGGCGGCCTGTCGGTCGACGGCAAGCTCTATGCAGCGCCCTTCTACGGCGAAAGCTCCTTCGTCATGTACCGCAAGGACCTGATCGAGAAGGCGGGGCTGAAGATGCCCGACGCCCCGACCTGGGACTTCATCAAGCAGGCGGCCGACAAGATGACCGACCGCGCCAATGGCGTGAACGGCGTATGCCTGCGCGGCAAGGCCGGCTGGGGCGAGAACACGGCGTTCCTGACGGCCATGTCCAACTCGTTTGGCGCCCGCTGGTTCGACGAGAACTGGAAGCCGCAGTTCGACCAGCCGGAATGGAAGAACACACTGCAGTTCTATGTCGACCTGATGAAGGCCGACGGTCCGGAAGGCGCTTCGTCCAACGGCTTCAACGAGAATCTGGCTCTGTTCCAGCAGGGCAAGTGCGGCATGTGGATCGACGCCACCGTGGCGGCGTCCTTCGTCTCGGATCCGAAGGCCTCGAAGGTGGCCGACAAGGTCGGTTATGCTTTGGCGCCGGACAATGGCCTCGGCAAGCGCGCCAACTGGCTCTGGGCATGGTCGCTGGCGATCCCCGCAGGCACGCAGAAGGCGGAATCCGCCCAGAAGTTCGTCTCATGGGCGACCAGCAAGCACTATGCGGAACTGGTCGCTTCCAAGGAAGGCTGGGCCAACGTTCCTCCGGGAACGCGTTCCTCGCTCTACGCCAATCCCGAGTACCAGAAGGCGGCCCCGTTCGCCAAGATGACGCTGGACTCGATCAATGCCGCCGATCCGGCGCATCCGACGGTCAAGCCGGTGCCCTATGTCGGTGTGCAGTTCGTCGCCATTCCTGAGTTCCAGGGCCTCGGCACAACCGTTGGCCAGCTGTTCTCGGCGGCGCTCGCCGGCCAGACCAGCGTAGACGACGCGCTCAAGCAGGCGCAGGACGCCGCCACGGCGACCATGACCGAAGGCGGTTATATCAAGTAAGGCTCCTCCCGGTGCCGAACGCCGGTCGCCTCCTGACCGGCGATGGCCGCCCGAGTCCCAGTTCGGGCGGCCGCTTTTTCCCCGCTGTGAAAATTCAGTCCGACTAGTGAAGGGTGACCGTCATGGCTACTCAGCAGACCCGTTCGCTTGCCCGCTTTATGTTGGCGCCATCCGTGGTGCTGCTGTTCGTCTGGATGATCGTGCCGCTGGCACTCACGATCTGGTTCTCCTTCCAGCAGTACAATCCGCTCAATCCGATCCGCGACGGGTTTGTCTGGTTCTCGAATTACTCGCTGTTCTATTCCAACCCGGCATTCCTGCAGTCGATCCTCAACACGCTGGTCCTGGTGGGCAGCGTGCTGCTGATCACCGTCATCGGAGGCATCATGCTGGCGCTGTTGATCGATCAGCCGATGTGGGGACAGGGGATCGTCCGCATCCTCGTCATCTCTCCGTTCTTCGTCATGCCGCCGGTGGCTGCACTTGTCTGGAAGAACATGATCATGCACCCGCAATACGGCGTCTTTGCCGACATTGCGCGCTTCTTCGGGGCTCAACCGATCGACTGGTTCGGGCAGCATCCGATGCTGGCCATCATCATCATCGTCGCCTGGCAATGGCTTCCCTTCGCCACGCTGATCCTGCTGACCGCATTGCAGTCGCTCGACGGCGAGCAGAAGGAAGCCGCCGAGATGGACGGCGCCGGCTTCGTCAGCCGCTTCATCTATCTGACGCTGCCGCACATGTCGCGCGCCATCACCGTCGTCATCCTGATCCAGACCATCTTCCTGCTGTCGGTCTATGCCGAGATCCTGGTCACCACCAATGGCGGACCCGGCTATGCCTCCACCAACCTGCCCTTCCTCGTCTACCAGAAGGCATTGCTGGAGTTCAAAATCGGCCAGGCATCGGCCGGCGGTGTCATCGCCGTCATTCTCGCCAACATCGTCGCCTTCTTCGCCATGCGCGCGGTTGGCAAGAACCTGGACAAGTAAGGGAGGATACGATGGCACGTGCAGTCACCACCCAACACAAGGTCATTGCGACAGGCGCCGCCTGGATCGTCGCGCTGCTGATCTTCTTCCCGATCCTCTACACGATCATCACCTCGTTCAAGTCGGAGCAGGAGGCCATCCAGGGCTTCGCGCTGATCCCGTCGGGGACGTTCGAGAGCTATACCGAGGTCCAGGCGCAGAGCGGCTACTTCAAGTTCTTCTTCAACTCGGTGCTGCTCTCGGTCGGCTCGACCATCCTGGCCCTGATAGTCGCGGTTCCGGCCGCCTGGTCGATGGCCTTCTCGCCGGGCAAGTGGACCAAGGACATCCTGATGTGGATGCTCTCGACCAAGATGATGCCGGCGGTTGCCGTGCTGTTCCCGATCTACCTCATCTTCCGCGATGCCGGACTGCTCGACAGCCGCATCGGCCTGATGATCATGCTGATGCTGATCAACCTGCCCATCGTGATCTGGATGCTCTACACCTACTTCCGCGAAATCCCCGGCGAGATCCTGGAAGCGGCACGCATGGACGGCGCCACCTTGTGGGGCGAGATCGTCTATGTGCTGACCCCCATGGCCGTGCCGGGCATCGCATCGACCATGCTGCTCAACATCATCCTGGCGTGGAACGAAGCCTTCTGGACCATCCGCCTGACCACCACCGAGGCGGCGCCGCTGACGGCCTTCATCAGTTCGTTCTCGAGCCCGCAAGGCCTGTTCTGGGCCAAGCTTTCGGCGGCCTCGACGCTGGCCATCGCCCCCATCCTGATCATGGGCTGGTTCAGCCAGAAGCAGCTGGTGCGCGGCCTGACATTCGGCGCGGTAAAATAACGGACGTTGCCTGAAGCAATCCGGCCAAATAACCCCTCGGGGAGGAAACCATGGGAAACATCACGCTCAAGAACGTCTCCAAGCATTTCGGATCGACGGTCATCATTCCAGGCCTCGACCTCGTCATCGAGAATGGCGAGTTCGTCGTCTTCGTCGGGCCGTCGGGTTGCGGCAAGTCCACGTTGCTGCGCCTCATTGCCGGGCTCGAGGACACCAGCGGGGGCACCATCAACATCGATGGCCGTGACGTCACCGGCGAGGCGCCGGCCAAGCGCAAGCTGGCCATGGTATTCCAGTCCTATGCGCTCTATCCGCATATGACGGTGGCCAAGAACATCGGCTTCCCGCTGAAGATGGCGGGCGAGGATGTGGCGACGATCGACAAGAAGGTGAAGGACGCAGCCCGGGTCCTCAACCTCACCAACTATCTCGAACGCCGGCCCGGCCAGCTCTCCGGCGGCCAGCGGCAACGCGTCGCCATCGGCCGCGCCATCGTGCGCCAGCCCTCGGCCTTCCTGTTCGACGAGCCGCTGTCCAACCTCGATGCCGCACTGCGCGGCACCATGCGGCTCGAAATCAGCGAGCTCCACCATCAGCTCAAGACGACGATGGTCTACGTCACCCACGACCAGATCGAAGCCATGACCATGGCCGACAAGATCGTCGTGCTCAACGCCGGCAACATCGAACAGGTCGGCTCGCCGATGGAACTCTACAAGTCGCCGAAGAACCTATTCGTGGCGGGCTTCATCGGTTCGCCGAAAATGAACCTGATCGAAGGTGCGCCGGCGGCCAAATACAACGCCAAGACCATCGGCATTCGTCCTGAGCATATGGGGATATCGACCACAGCGGGTGACTGGAAAGCCCTCGTCGGCGTCGCCGAGCATCTGGGCTCCGACACCTTCCTGCATGTCCAGGCCGACGGCGTCGGTCCGCTGACGGTACGCGCCGATGGCGAACTGGCCGTACGCCACGGCGACACCATCTATTTGACGCCGGACAAGGTCCGCATGCATCGCTTCGGCCCCGATGGAAAGGCGCTGACGCAGTGAGACTGAAAGGCAAATCGGCGCTGATCACCGGATCCGCGCGCGGCATCGGCAGGGCTTTTGCCGAAGCCTACACCCGCGAGGGCGCCACGGTGGCCATTGCCGATATCAATCTGGCGGCTGCCGAAAAGACGGTCGCCGAGATTGGCGCCAACGCCTATCCGGTCAGGCTCGACGTCAGCGACCTCGCTTCGATCCAGGCGGCGGTCAATGCGGTCGAAACAAAGACCGGCGGCCTCGACATACTGATCAACAACGCTGCTTTGTT
The DNA here is from genome assembly GCF_040323095.1 of Mesorhizobium sp. M0058. Lineage (NCBI taxonomy): Bacteria > Pseudomonadati > Pseudomonadota > Alphaproteobacteria > Hyphomicrobiales > Phyllobacteriaceae > Mesorhizobium > Mesorhizobium sp. M0058. The sequence continues at coordinate 136,798 of NZ_JAMYUQ010000011.1, read as the reverse complement.
CGACCTGGCGCCGATCGTCGAGATCACCAAAGCAAGCTACGACAAATTGTTCTCCGTCAACGTCGCCGGCACCTTGTTCATGCTGCAGGCAGCGGCGCGTTCGATGATCGCAAGGGGCAAGGGCGGCAAGATCATCAACATCGCCAGCCAGGCAGGACGCCGCGGCGAGCCGCTGGTCGCCGTCTATTGCGCCACCAAGGCCGCGGTGATTTCGCTGACCCAGTCCGCCGGGCTCGATCTGATCAAGCACCGCATCAACGTCAATGGCATCGCGCCCGGCGTCGTCGACAGCGATATGTGGGATGAGGTCGATGCGCTGTTCGCCAAATATGAGAACCGGCCGAAAGGCGAGAAGAGGCGGCTGGTCGGTGAGGGCGTGCCCTATGGCCGCATGGGCAAGCCGGAGGACCTGACCGGCATGGCGGTCTTCCTGGCCAGCGACGACGCCGAATACATCGTCGCCCAGACCTACAATGTCGATGGCGGCCAATGGATGAGTTGATGGGCCGGGATCACGAAGGCCGCAGCCCGGCCAAAAGGGTAGAAAAATGACCGTGAAACTCTCCTCCTCGATCCTCTCGGAACTCCCCGCCAAGGTCGCCGGTCCCAGATATGATCGCTCCAGGCTCAAACCCGGTATCGTCCATTTCGGCGTCGGCAATTTCCATCGGTCGCATCAGGCGGTCTACCTCGACGATCTCTTCAATGCAGGCATCGGCCATGACTGGGCGCTGGTCGGCGCCGGGGTCTTCGAGGGCGAAAAAATCGGTCGTTCCAAGCTGCAGGAGCAGGACTGGCTGACCACCGTGGTCGAGCAGGATTCCGACCATATGAGCGCCCGCGTCACCGGCGTCATGATCGATTTCCTGACGCCCGGCGATGCGGATGCGATCATCGACCAGCTCGCCGATCCGGCGATCAAGATCGTCTCGCTGACCATCACCGAAGGCGGGTATTTCATCGATCCGGCCTCGGGAAAGTTCAACCCGACCCATCCTGATATCGTTGCCGACGCGCAGGCAGGTACGACGCCGAAGACGGTGTTCGGCCTCATCCTGGCCGGGCTGATGCGCCGCCGGGCCGACGGCATCGTGCCGTTCACCGTCATGTCCTGCGACAACATCCCTCACAATGGCCATGTCACCTCGGATGGCGTCATCGGCCTCGCCCGGCTGATCGACGAGGATCTGGCAAACTGGGTCAGCGACAATGTCGCCTTTCCCAACGGCATGGTCGACCGCATCACCCCCGCCACCTCCGACCGCGAGCGCGGCATTCTCGCCACCGAGTTCGGCCTCGAGGACAACTGGCCGGTGTTCTGCGAGCCGTTCAAGCAATGGGTGCTGGAAGACCGTTTCACCGACGGCCGCCCGCCGCTGGAAAAGGTCGGTGTGCAATTCGTGAGGGATGTCGCGCCCTATGAGCTGATGAAGATCCGCATCCTCAATGGCGGTCATGCCACGATCGCTTATCCCGCAGGGTTGATGGACATCCATTTCGTCCATGAGGCGATGCAGGAGCCGCTGGTGCGCGGCTTCCTCGCCAAGCTCGAGCATGACGAGATCATCCCGACCGTGCCGCCGGTGCCGGACACCGTGCTGGAGGATTATTACCAGCTCATCGAGCACCGCTTTTCCAACCCGAAGATCGGCGACACCATCCGCCGGCTTTGCCTCGACGGTTCCAACCGGCAGCCGAAATTCATCATCCCGACCATCGCCGACCGGCTGAAAGCCGGGAAGAGCGTTGCGGGTCTCGCGCTGGAATCGGCGCTGTGGTGCCGCTATTGCTTCGGCACCACCGACAGCGGCGCCGACATCGAAGCCAACGATCCCAGCTGGGACCGGCTGCAGGCAACCGCCAAGGCGGCGAAGGATGCGCCCGGCGCCTGGCTTGCGATGGAGGACATCTATGGCGATGTCGGCCGCTCGGCGGCGTTCGCCGAGGCCTTTGCCCATGCGCTCAACGTCTTGTGGGCGAATGGCACGCGCGCGACGCTGACGCGCTACATCTCCGGCAAGCTCTGACGCCAGCCGCAATGACGCCCGAACTGGTCATCTTCGACTGTGACGGCGTGCTGGTCGACAGCGAGGCGCTGTCGGTTTCGGCTCTGCTCGGCATGATCTCTGCCGCCGGGGGCTCGGTCAGCGAGGATGCGGCCTACGAGCATTTCCTCGGCAAGAGCATGAAGAGCGTGCGCGAGATACTTCTTCGCGATTTCACCACCGACATCACCGACGTGCACCTGACCGATATGCGCGTCGAGCTGATGCGCAAATTCCGCGAGGAGCTGAAGCCGATTCCCGGCATCAGCGACATCCTGCCGAAGCTGGGCGTGCCCTGCTGCGTCGCTTCCTCCGGCACGCTCGACCGCATTCGCTATGCGCTCGACGTTACCGGCCTGCTCGGCCTGCTCGAGCCCCATCTGTTCAGCGCTGCCATGGTCGCGCGCGGCAAGCCGGCGCCGGATCTTTTTCTCCATGCCGCCGCTGCTATGCGCGCGCATCCCGGTAATTGCATCGTAATCGAGGACAGCCCTGCCGGCATCGCGGCGGCGCGTGCGGCCGGTATGCGCGTCTTTGCTTTCACCGGCGGTTCGCACGCCGGCAACCCGGCCTTGAAAGCGCGGCTTGCGTCGAGTGAACCGGACTTTATATTCGCGGACATGCTGCAATTGCCCGATCTGATTGCAGGCTAGAGCATGATGCCGAAAAGTGTGAAGCGGTTTTCGGACGACATCATGCTCTACTTCTTTGATTTAGAGACGGATTCAGATTTCAGGTCGAACAGACCTGAAATCATCCGGCTCTAGGGAGCGAGAGTAAAAGCATCTTGACGAAAAGCTTCGTTTGCGCGGTCGATGTCGGCACCGGGAGCGCCCGCGCGGGCATTCTCAATACGTCAGGCACCTTGCTCGGCCGCGCCGAGCATCCGATCGTCATGAACCAGCCGAAGGCCGATCACGCCGAGCACAATTCGCAGGATATCTGGTCGGCGGTCTGCATCGCGGTGCGTGCCGCGCGCGAAAAGGCCGGTGTGTCAGCCGGCGATATTGTCGGCATGTCGTTCGACGCCACCTGCTCGCTGGTGGTGCTGGACAGGAATGCCGGCCAGCTCAGCGTCTCGGTGACGGGCGAACGGCGCTGGGACACCATCGTCTGGCTCGACCATCGCGCCATCGCCGAGGCAGATGAATGCACCGATAGCGGCCACGCCGTACTCGACTATATCGGTGGCGTCATGTCGCCGGAAATGGCGACGCCGAAGCTGATGTGGCTGAAGCGCAATCTGCCGGGAACTTGGCATGAAGCCGGCTACCTGTTCGACCTCACCGATTTCCTGACCTGGAAGGCGACCGGGTCGCTGGCGCGCTCGCAATGCACGCTGACCGCCAAATGGACCTATCTGGCGCATGAGGAAACCGGCTGGCGCAGTGACTTCTTCGACAGGGTCGGGCTTGGCGATCTGTTCGAACACGGCAGCCTGCCGGAGAAGGCAAGTGCTGTCGGTGCCGACATCGGCACGCTCACCCCTGAAGCGGCGGCGGAGTTGGGCTTGAGCGAAAACTGTCGGGTCGGCGCCGGCGTCATCGATGCCTATGCCGGCGCGCTTGGCGTGCTCGGCGGCTTTGCTGGCGACGAGCAGAATATCGGCCGCCATCTGGCATTGATCGCCGGCACCTCGTCCTGCGTCATGGCGATGTCGCCCGACCCGCAGCCTTTCGCCGGCGTCTGGGGTCCATACTATGGTGCGGCACTGCCAAAGCTGTGGCTGTCGGAAGGCGGACAGTCGGCCACTGGTGCCTTGCTCGACCACATCATTCGCTGGCATGGCGCCGGCGGCGAGCCGGATGCGGCCATGCATGCCAAGATCGCCAGGCGCGTCGCTGAACTGCGCAGCACCGAAGGCGACAAGCTGGCGGCGAGGTTGCATGTACTGCCGGATTTCCACGGCAACCGCTCGCCGCTTGCCGACCCGCATGCCGTCGGCGTGGTCAGCGGGCTGACGCTGGATTCCTCCTTCGACAGTCTGTGCAAGCTGTATTGGCGCACCGCCGTCGGCATCGCACTCGGCGTGCGCCATGTGCTGGAGGCGCTGAACGAGAACGGCTATCTCATCGACACGCTGCACGTCACCGGCGGCCACACCAAGAACCCGTTGCTGATGGAGCTTTATGCCGACGCGACCGGCTGCGCGGTGATCGAGCCGCTGGCCGACGAAGCCGTTCTGCTCGGCACCGGCATGGTCGCCGCCACCGCGGCCGGTCTGTTCCCGGACCTGAATGCCGCTTGCGTCGCCATGCAGCAAGGCGGCAGGGCGCGCACCTCGAACCCGGCCGCTTCAGGCCGCTTCGACCGCGACTACAAGATTTTCCTCGAAATGCACCGCCAGCGGCAGGAGCTCGACGCCATCAGCTAGAGGAATTCCAGGAAAAGTGTGAAACGGTTTTCCGTCCGGAATTGCGTACCAAATCTAGGCCTCCTCTCGCCGGCGCAAGGATGCGCCGGTCGCCGCGTCGAACAGATGCACGCTCTCCTCCTCGAACGTATAGCGCACAGGCGCGCGCAACGCCGGGCATTCGCGGGCCGATATCAACGCGCCGACCTCCTTGCCGCCGCAGGCGAACGTCACCAGCGCGTCATTGCCATGGAACTCGATGAGGTCGGCGGTGCCTTGCAGAAGATTGATGCTCTGAGCGCCGGCGGTCTTCAGGTCCGGCGGTCGGATTCCAAGCACGGCGCGCTGGACGCCGCGCAGATCGAAGCCCGAGCCTTCTATGGAGAAGGTCGAGCCGCCGCCTGTCAGCGTCCAGCGTTCGTCCTTCCGCCCGACGGCCACGTCGATGAAATTCATGTTCGGCGTACCGATGAAGCCGGCGACGAACAGATTGCCCGGCTGGCGATAGATCTCCGCAGGCGAGCCGATCTGTTCGATAACGCCATCCCTGAGCAGCACGATCCGGTCGGCCAGCGTCATCGCTTCCAACTGATCGTGGGTGACATAGACGGTGGTGGTCTTCAGCGACTGATGCAGCCGGGCGATCTCGACCCGCATGTGGTTGCGCAGCTTGGCATCGAGATTGGACAGCGGCTCGTCGAACAGGAACACTTTCGGCGTCTTGATCATGGCGCGCGCAATCGCCACGCGCTGCTGCTGGCCGCCGGAAAGTTCGGTCGGCTTGCGGGCGAGGTAAGGTTCGAGGCCGAGCGTCTTTGCCACCGCCTCGACCCGCTTCCGGATCTCGGCCGGGGGCACTTTCTGTCGCTTGAGCCCAAAGGCGATGTTGTCGAAGATCGTCATATGCGGGTAGAGCGCATAGTTCTGGAAAACCATGGCAATGCCGCGCTCGCCGGGCTCGAGATCGTTGACCACTTTGCCGCCGATCGACACTTCCCCGCCGCTGATATCTTCCAGTCCGGCCAGCATCCTGAGCAAGGTCGACTTGCCGCAGCCGGACGGGCCGAGGAATACGACGAATTCGTGCTCCTCGATCGAGAGATTGAGGTCGCGGATGACGGTGGTGGCGCCGTAAGCCTTGTCGACATGGGAGCAAACGATCGCGGACATGGTCAGCCCTTCTCGCCGGTAAGAAGGATTTGCAGCTTGACGTCTTGCGGCTTGCCTTGCGCCGCCCGCTCGAAGGCCTCGATGCTGTCCGAGAAATCATAAGTGCCGGTGATCAGCGGCTTGAGGTCGACCTTCTCCGAGGCGATCAGCTGCAGCGCGCGGTCGAAGATGTTGGCGTAACGGAACACCGTCTCGATGCGCACTTCCTTGGAGATCGCCGCCGGAACGTTGAGGCTGACCGGTTCGACCGGCAGTCCGACCAGCACCACCGCGCCGCCCGGCCGCACGACATCGAACAGGTCGGCGAATGCCTTCGGGCTGCCGCTCGCCTCGAACACGATATCCGCGCCCCAATTGTCGGTCGCGGCGGAGACTGCGTCGACCAGCGATTGCTCACCTATATTGACCGGCACGATGCCGGGATATTGCGCGGCAATCTTGAGCTTGGGTGCGGAAAAATCGGAGATCAGCACCTTCGAGCAGCCGCCGGCCAGCGCCGCCAGCGCGATCATGATGCCGATCGGGCCGCAGCCGACGACCACGGCGACGTCGCCAGGCACGATGCGGGCGCGGCTCGCCGCGTGCATGCCGATGGCAAAGGGTTCGACCATCGCGCCTTCGGCGAAGGTGACATTGTCCGGCAGTCTGTAGGTGAAGGCGGCCGGGTGCACGGCATAGGGCGCCAGCACGCCATGCACAGGCGGCGTCGCCCAGAAGGAGACGTCAGGGTCGACATTGTAGATGCCGAGCCTGGTCGCGCGCGACGACAGGTTCGGCACGCCCGGCTCCATGCAGACGCGGTCGCCGACCTTCAGCGTGCCGACATTGGCGCCGATCTCGACGATCGTTCCCGCGGCTTCGTGGCCGAGCACCATCGGGGCCCGCACGACATAGCTGCCGATCGCGCCATGGGTGTAATAGTGCACGTCGCTGCCGCAGACGCCGACCGTGTGGATGGCGATCTTGACATCGCCCGGTCCGACGTCGAGCGGCAGCGCGATCTCGCGCAGCGACAGTTCGCCTTTTTTCTCAAGCACCAGTGCCCGCATAGGTAAGTCCTCGCATCAAGTCTTTTTTTGCCGGAAAACGGAATTCAGGAAGCCGCTGAGCACGCCGAGGAACAGCAGCGGCGGTAGCGACAACAGCACGACCGAGGCGTTGAGGATTCCCCACGGCACGTTCATGCCTTGCTGTGAAAGTTCGGAAGCGACGATCGGCAATGTCTTGGCGTTGGAACTGGACAGCATCAGCGCGATCAGGAATTCGTTCCACACCAGCACGAAGCTGAAGGCGACGGCGCCGATCAGCGAGCGCGCCGCTACCGGCAGCGCAATGCGCCAGAACACCGAGTAAGCGCCGTAACCGTCGACGAAAGCGGCTTCCTCGATTTCCTTCGGCACGGCCTGGAAGGCGGGAATGGCGAGCCACATGATCACCGAGATGGTGAGCAGCGAATAGGTGACGATCAGCGCCGGCAAGGTGTCGTAGAGCCCGATCTGCAGCCAGATCACCATCAGCGGAATGGCGACTGCCACCGGGGGCAGGAAGCGCAGCGACAACACGAAGAACTGGATGTCGCCAGCGAAGCGATTGGGATAGCGCGCCACCGCATAGGCTGCCGGAAGGCCGAGCATGACGCCGATCAGCACGGCGACGCCGCAGGAAATGACCGAGTTATAGAGACCGGTCATGACGCTGTCGCGGCCGATGATGTAGCTGATATTGTCGAAGGTCGGGGTAAACACCAGGCGCGGCACGCGGGTGATGATGTCGACATTGTTCTTCAGCGAATTGACCGCCGTCCAGGCGAGCGGAAACACCGCCATGAAGCCGGCGAAGGCCAGGATGATCTTGCCGATGAGGCGGCCCGGTCTCATGCGATACGGCCTCATGCCTGCACCCGCTTCCACAGCATGGTGAAGGTGATGACAGTCGCGATCATCATCAGCACCGCCATGGCCGAGGCATAGGACACCTTGCCGGATTCGATGAAGCCTTGCGAGAAGGCGTACATGTCGAGCGTCTCGGTCGCCACGCCCGGCCCGCCGCGCGTCATCACATAAATCAGGTCGAAGGAGCGCAGCGATTCGATCATCTTGACGAACATCAGGCTGATCAGCGGCGCCTTCAGCATAGGCAAGGTCACATAGGCATGGATCTGCCAGCGTTTGGCGTGGTCGAGCCGCGCCGCTTCGATCGGCTGCGGCGGCAAGGTCTCCAGAAGCTTCAGCACGATGACCGCGAAGAACAGTCCCCACTGCCAGACATCGACCGAGGCGACGGCAAACAGGGCCGTCGACGGCTTCGACAGCGGGTCGAAGATCAGCCCGCCGGTGATCAGCCTGTAGGGATAGGTGGCGATGCCGTAGAGCGGATGATAGGCAAACTTCCACACGAAGGCCGCCGAGACACGCGGCAACAGCACCGGGATGATGAACAGCAGGCAGTAGATGTTGCGCAGCCGCGGCGACGCTACTTCGAACATCAGCACGCCGAGCCCGATCGCCACCATCATCGTCGCCACCACGGTGACGATTTCCCACTTCACCGAAACCCAGACCGCGTTGAGGAAACGCCGGTCGGCGAACAGGTCGATGAAGTTCGACAGCCAGACCCAGGAATAGTCCGACGAGCTCAGCTCGCGGTTCTGCAGCGCAATGACGATGGCGTACAGCGTCGGCACCATCGACAGCACCAGAAGAATGGCGAGCGTCGGAACCAGAAACGTCACGGGCAGGGAAGAGCGTCGGCGCATTGCCTATCCTCGGGCTGTGCCTTTTTGGGGAGAACCCGCGGCGCACAGGTCCCGGCATCCGGTCGAATGCCGTGGACCGCGCGCCGCGGGCGGGAGGATTACTTCTTCTTCACCAGCTCGTTGGCGTAGGCCTCGAGTTCGTCGAGGCCGCCCTTGACGTCGGTGCGCGTGCCGGTGACCAGCTCTTCCAGGATGATGCCCCAGCGGTCGCCGAGATCCGGCCAGCGCGGATCCTGCCAGAAGTTCACCGCCGTCACCTTGCCGGTATCGGCAAGCGCCTGGCCGAGATCGGCGCCATAGATGTCGGCGAACTCCTTGCTGGACAGCACGCTGGTGCGGTTGAGCTCGCCGAACTGGTGCGCGTCGAGCCGGCGCTTCTCGTTCTCCTTGGACGTCGCCCAGGCGATGAACAGGCCGGCGCATTGCTTCGCGGCGTCATCGGCATTGGCCTTGGCGGCGATGGCGAGGCCGTGGCCGTAGCCGCCGCCGGTCAGTGGCGAGGGCGGCGGCAGGAAGCCGATCTTGCCGACCACTTGCGAGGTCTTCGGGTCGACCGCCATGCCCGACAGCGGCGTCGATTCGACCAAGATGGCAACCTGGCCCGACAGGAAGGCGCCGGTCGATTCATCCCAGCTGCCGGTCTGCGTGCCGGGCGCTGAATCCTTGAACAGTTTAAGATAGGTCTCGGTCGCTTTGACCGCGGCCTCGGAGTTGAAAGCCGGCTTGTCACCGTCGAACCATTTTCCGCCATAGGCCTTGAAGAACGGCATCCAGCGCCAGACATTGGCGCCCGAGCCACGCGCGCCGCGCAGCGCGATGCCGTACATGCCCTTGTCGGGATCAGTCAGCTTCGGCACGTCGGCGATCAACTCGTCCAGCGTCTTCGGCGGCTGGATGCCGGCGGCTTCCAGAATGTCCTTGCGGTAGACCATCAGGTCGCCGCCGCCGGTCAGCGGCGCGAACCACACCTTGCCGTCATAGGTGGCGACCTTCTGCCGGCCCGGGTCGAAATCGGCGTAGTCGTAGTCAGCCGGGTAATAGTCGGTGAGCGGCACGATCCATTTCGACGAGGCGAACAGCGCGACATTGGCTTCGTCGACATAGTAGACGTTGTAGTTGCCCACCGTGGACGCATCGGCGCGCGATTTCGCCCGGCGGTCGTTCTCGTTGAGATAGTCGATCTGGAAGCTGGCGCCGGCCAGTTTCTGGAACTCGTCCTTGGACGCCTCCAGCAGCGTCAGCCCGTCACGCGGTTGCGCCAGCACCTTGACCGGCGCCGAGCAGACCGGCGCCGCCAGCGCCATGGTCGAGAGGGTCGTGGTAAGCATGAAAGCTGCGCTTATGCTCGCAGCGAGCCGAATTGGTTTCATTGATTTTCTCCTCCAGGAACAGTCGCAGGAAGCGGAAGTCTTCGGTTGCGCGATCCTCGCCATCGCCCGAGCGACAAGCCACCCATCGCCAAAATGAGGAGTTGCTAAAGGCCGCGCTAGAAGCCCCGTTGCAGCAGACCTGTACTTTTATGCATTGTGCGCTGCAAAATCCGGCCCGCCTGCACGGCCTCTGTCACATGAGTACCGATGGAGTGAGGAAGGCCGGTTTTCAGGCGCGCATCGTCATCCGCTGCTTCGACAGCTTGCGGTAGGATGACGGCGTCATCCGGTGCTTGCGCAGGAAGGCGCGGTTGAAGTTGGAGATGTTCATGTAGCCGACCTGGAAGCAGATGTCGGTGATCGGAATATCGGTGTCCGCCAGCAGCTTGCAGGCTTGCCAGAGCCGGAGCTTGGCGATGTGGTCGCTGAAACTGTTGCCGGTGTTCTTCTGGAAGAAGCGCGAAAACGTGCTTTCGCTCATCCCGGCCAGCTCCGCCGCCTCCGGCAGCTTCAGATCCTCGGCGAAATGCTGGAAGAGATAGGTCAGCGTGCGCTGGATGATGTCCAGCGAGGTTGCGTCGAGCGCGGGTGAGAAATCCGGCGAGGACAAAAGCTCGTATTCGTCTGTCCTGGCCAGCAGATCGACCAGTTCGAGGAAGAGGCAAAACCGGGCGAGCCCGTGCACGGTGCCCATCCGTTCCATCAGCGCAGCGCCGTCGAGCGCGGCGCGGCCATGGAAGACGATGCCGCGCAGCGATCGCTCCAGGAACGGTTCCAGTTCGCGCAGCTCCGGCAGCAGTCCCGCCGAGCCGCGCAGCCGCTGCGGATCGAATTGCAGCACGATGTCGCGTCCTTCGATCAGCTCGCCGGGTTGCACCGATGTCACCCAGTCATGCGGCAGCCCGCCGCCGACGATGCTCAGGTAGCCCGGCCCGAATTCGCCGATGTGATCGCCGACCAGCGCGACCCCGGAAGACTTCCGCAGGAGATGGATCTCGTATTCCGGATGAAAATTCCAGACATTGCGCTCCCAGGGATAGTCGTCGAGCCGCCACAGGAAACTGTCGCTCGCCTCGGTGACGATGTGCTCGAAAGCCGGCACCGTGCGAGGGATCGCGGCCGTGTTCTTTCTGCGCCTGAATGCCATCGTCTGCTCTCCGGGGCGTATGAGGAAGCGACTGGTTTCGGGTAATCCGTAGCAGTCTGTCGCCCGCAAGTGAACGATGTCTGCCTCAGCGATTTCAACGCCGGCTCTCGATGATCTCAATGAAGCGGGCGAACAGCCCGGCCTGGGATTTGACGCCGAGTTTGCGATGGATGTTGCGGCGGTGAACCTTCACCGTTCCCGGTACGATGCGCATGGCTCTCGCGATCGACTCGGTGGAATGCCCCTGCAGCACCAGATCGACGACATGCTTTTCGCGCGGGGTCAGCGACAGGCTTTCCCAAATGTGGGCGCGGTCGAACTCGTTGACGGCGGCGATCGTCTCGCCCTGCTCCGCTTCGTCCTGCTCCTCGGCCGAAAGTGCGGGCCAGCGCAACCGGGCGAAGTTGATGACCGCCGGCGCCATGTCGCGCAGCAGCCTGGCATCGGCGGTGCCGAAGGGACCCGAGGCGTGCAATCGCATCAGCGACAGCACCAGCGCATCCTTGCCGGGCAGCGGCACGAAGAAGCCGACCTCCTCGGCCAGCCTTGTCTGGCTATAGTAGGTGCGAAAATACTCGCTGGCATAGAAGCGGTCGGGCGCCAGCTCGCGCATGCGCCAGAACCCCTCCTTGCGCTCCACCGCCGCGTGATGAAATGGGTCGAGCAGATAAGGTCCTTCCTGATAGAGCGTGACGAAGACATGGCTCTCGGCCGGCGAGAAGGTTTCGAACAGCAGCGGCGGTCGCGATGCGCCGCGATAGCCGAAGATAACGCAGTGGTCGAAGCTGACATGCTGGCTCAGCCAATCGACCATTGCCTGGCCGAACATTTCGCCGCTGGTCTCTCGCGTTGCCGCGACAAGGGCTGCGAGCCGGCTGTATTCGTCGCTGCGGGACGCACTCAACCTATACCCCCTCAAACGAGAAAATAGATCAGATATACCACCTGCGAGGTATATACTAGCCGCCATCGGCTCTGGTAGCGTCCTGAAATAGCCCTGTTGCTGGAGCCAGCACTTTGACCGCAGTGCCCGACATCGAGTTTCGCGGCGTCACCAAGCGCTATGGCGCCGTGACCGCTGTCAGCGGCATCGATCTGGCTGTGCCGCCCTCCGCCTTTGTCGCCCTTCTCGGACCGTCCGGCTGCGGCAAGACCACATGCCTGCGCATGATCGGCGGCTTCGAGCAGCCGAGCGAAGGCCAGGTGTTCATCCGCGGCCAAGACATGGCCGGCACACCGCCCTATCGCCGCCCGGTCAACATGGTGTTCCAGCAATATGCGCTGTTTCCGCACCTCGATGTCGAAGCCAATGTATCCTACGGGCTGCGCCAGGCACGGCCACGCCTGTCGTCGCAGGAAATCGGCCGTCGCGCCGGCGAGGCGCTCGAAATGGTGCGGCTCGCCGGCTATGGCGGCCGCAAGATCCACGAACTGTCCGGCGGCCAGCAGCAGCGCGTCGCGCTGGCGCGCGCACTGGTCAACAAGCCGGCCGTGCTGTTGCTCGACGAGCCGCTGGCGGCCCTCGACAAGAAACTGCGCACCGACATGCAGATCGAGTTGCAGAACCTGCAGCGCGAGATCGGCATCACCTTCGTGCTGGTCACCCACGACCAGGAGGAGGCGCTGTCGATGAGCGACTTCGTCTGCGTCATGAACGGCGGCCGCATCGTACAGCTCGGGCAACCAAGCGAGATCTATGACGAGCCGGCCGACCTGTTCGTCGCCGACTTCGTCGGCAAGACCAATCTGTTGAGCGGCAAGGTTGCCGGGCATACAGGCGATCTTGTCAATGTGGCGCTGGCGGACGGAACCGTCATTGCCGCGCGCAAACGAACCGCCTTGCAGCAGGGCGAGACCGTTTCTGTCAGCCTGCGTCCTGAATCGCTAAGCCTCGGCGCCACCAAAGGCAGCCCTTTCAAGGGCATCGTACGCAACCGGATCTTCTTGGGCTCAACGGCGGAATACGCCATCGAGGTGCAGGGCATCGGAACGCTGCTGGCCAAGGCCGACCATGTGATCGGCCATGGCAACCTCTTCAAGCCGGGTGAACCCGTCGCCATCGGCTTTGCCTCCGGGACGCCGCTGGCGTTTCCGGAGACCAAGAACAACGGGACCAACCAGAGGGTAGCAAAAAATGTCGAAATCATATCGTGACGGACTGCCGATTAGCCCTGAGAACTTCGTCGACCAGCTGATGCGCCTGAAGCGCGGCTCGATCGGCCGCCGCGACTTCCTCGGCCTCACCGGCCTTGGCATCGCAACCGCGGTGATGGCGCGCGAGCTCGGCATCATGCCGACGCCGGCCTTCGCCGCCGAAAACCTCGGCGACCGCATGTCGATCGCCACCTGGCCGAACTATCACGACCCGCAGACCTTCGAGAATTTCAAGAAGGACACCGGCGTCGCCGTCGAGGTCAACGTGTTCGGCTCCAATGAGGAGATGCTGGCCAAGCTGCAGGCCGGCGCCTCGGGCTGGAGCCTGTTCGTGCCGACCAACTACACGATCTCGACCTACAAGAAGCTCGGCATCATCGATCCGCTCGATATGGCCAAGCTGCCGAATTTCGACGGCTCCCAGGAGGACCCGCGCTTCACCTCGGAAGGCACGATCGACGGCACGACCTACGCGGTGCCGAAGAACTGGGGCACCACGGGCTTTGCCGTCAACACCAAGAAGCTGGCCAAGCCGATGACGAGCTGGAAGGAATTCTGGGACGTCGCCATGGCTGAGGGCGATGGCCGCACCATGGTGCATGACTACCAGCTGACCACCATCGGCAACGCGCTGAAATATTACGGCTATTCCTTCAACTCGCTGAAGCAGGACGAACTCGCCAAGGCCGAGGAACTGCTGCTCAAGGTCAAGCCGCATCTGTTCGCGGTCTCTTCGGACTACCAGCCGGGCATGCGGGCGGGCGACGCCTGGATGACCATGTGCTGGACGAATGATGGCGCACAGCTGCATCGCGATATTCCAGAGATCGCCTATGTCTTGGGCAAGGAGGGCGGCGAAATCTGGACCGATTTCTACGCCATCCCGAAGGACGCGCCGAACAAGCCGGCCGGCTATGCCTTGCTCAATTATCTGATGACCCCGGAGGTTGCTGTGAAGGAGCATCTCGCCAATGGCGCGCCCTCGACCGACGCGCGGGTCAACAAACTGCTGCCCAAGGAAGTGCTCGACAATCCGATCCTTTACCCGGCGGCCGACCTGTTGACACCGCTGGAGTTTGGTGCGGCGGCGACGCTGACCGACCCCGGCCGCGCCGAACTGATGGCGCGCTTCAAGTCGGCTTGAGGCTGGCCTGACGCAAACGGAAAACCGGCGGGCCTAGGTCCGCCGGCATCGGGGCGGTTTAATGCACGGCAACAGATTTCGGCACAATTTTCTGACAGCGCTGCTGCTCGCACCGGCCACGGCGTGGCTGGTGGTGTTCCTGGTGTTGCCGTTCATCGCCATTGCCGTATTCAGCGTCGGCGAGCGGGCGCCGGAGGGCGGCTATCAGGCCGCCTTCACGCTGGCGCAGTATGCCAATCTTCCGGCGCGGGCGACTGCTTTCTGGAACACGATGATGCTGGCGCCGGTGGGCGCGCTTGCCTGCCTGCTCGTCGCCTACCCGGTTGCCTACTATCTCGCCCTGAAGGCGCCGGAGCGCTGGCGGCTGATCCTGCTTGCGCTCGTCGTCATTCCGTTCTGGACCAGCCTTTTGATGCGCACCTACGCCTGGATGTACATTCTGGGCGGACGCGGCATTCCCGCACTGCTGGCCTTTGTCGGCATCGAGGATGTCAGGTTGATCAACACGCCGGGCGCCGTGCTGCTCGGCATCGTCTATGGCTATTTGCCCCTCATGATCCTGCCGATCTATGTCAGTCTCGAGCGGCTCGACCGAAGGCTGCTGGAAGCCTCCGCCGATCTCGGCGCGACCCCGCTCTCAACCTTTCTGGGGGTGACGCTGAAGCTGTCGCTGCCGGGCGTCATGACCGGCTTCTCGCTGGTCATGATCCTGCTGCTTGGCGAATACCTCATCCCGACGCTGCTTGGCGGCGGCAAGGTGTTCTTCATCGGCAACGCATTGGTCGACCTGTTCCTGCAGTCGCGCAACTGGCCGTTCGGATCGGCCATCGCCATCACGCTGGTGGCGGTTTCGGTGGTGGTGCTGATCGCGGCAAACCGCATTTCGACACGGGTGTCGGGCGCCCGCAGGGTGGATCTGATCTGATGCGCGCCTTCGTCACAGCCGTCTTCGCCTTCCTCTATCTGCCGATCGCGCTGGTCGTGCTGTTTTCCTTCAACGCCGGCCGCCATGCCAGCGAGTTCACCGGCTTTTCGGTGCAGTGGTACGGCACGGCGCTGTCGAACCCGTTCCTGGTCGAGGCGTTGAAGAACAGCCTGTTCATCGCTACCACCAGCGCCCTTCTGGCGGCGGTGTGCGGCACGGCGGCGGCACTCGGCCTGGCGCGGGTGGGGCTCAGAACCCGCGCCGTCTTCGACGCGCTGATGGGTGCCGCGATCGTCGTTCCCGGCGTCGTCATCGGCATCTCGACGCTTGTCGCGCTGGTCCAGCTGTTTGGCGTGCTCAACCCGTTCCTCGCCTCGATCTGGCCAAACGACCAGCCGCCGCGCCTGTCGCTCGGCTATGGATCGATCATCGCCGCCCACGGCCTGTTTTCGATGGCGTTGGTGACGATAATCGTCGGCACGCGTCTCGCCAGCCTCGACCGCAACCTGGTTGAGGCCTCGAGCGATCTCTACGCCACGCCGCTGACGACGTTTCGCGCGATCGTGCTGCCGCAGATCATGCCGGCGGTGATCGCCGGCTTCCTGCTCGCCTTCACCTTCTCCTTCGACGATTTCATCGTCGCCTTCTTCGTCGCCGGCGCGCAGACGACGCTGCCGATCTATGTCTTCGCCTCGATCCGGCGCGGCGTGACGCCGGAAATCAACGCCATCGGCACCATCGTGCTCGTCGCCTCGGTTCTTCTGGTGGTGCTTGCCCAATGGCAGCTGCGCCAGCGCCAGCCGTCAAACTGAACAAGCCATCCAGCTGAAAGACAAATTCATGATCCTTAGAGACCGCATCGCCGTGGTGACGGGCGCCGGTTCCGGCATCGGCCGCGCCGGCGCCATGATCATGGCCAGGGAAGGCGCGCTGGTGGTCATCGCCGACCGGGATCTGGCCAGCGGCGAGACCACGGCGGCGGACATCCGGGCAGTGGGCGGGCAGGCCGAGGCCATTGTCACCGACGTTTCTGACGACGCCGCGATCGGGCAGCTCGTCACAGGCACTCTCGGCAAGTATGGCCGCATCGACATTCTGCACAATCACGCCGGCATCCAGGTCGGCGGCACGCTGACCGAGGTCGAGGTCGATGGTATGGATGCGTCATGGCGCATCAATGTACGGGCGCAGTTTCTGGCCGCGCGGCTGGTCATGCCGGCAATGGTCGCGCAAGGCGGCGGCGTCATCCTCAACACGGCTTCGAATTCGGGCGTCTTCTACGACCGCGAGATGATCGCCTATGCCACGTCCAAACATGCCGTGGTGGCGATGACCAGGCAGATTTCGCTCGACTATGCCCGGCACAATGTGCGCGTCAACGCGCTCTGCCCCGGCTGGGTCGACACCCCCTTCAACGAGCCGTTCATCGCCCAGATGGGCGGCCGCGAGGCGATCGAGACCTATGTCCGCACCAAGATCCCGATGGGGCGCTGGGCGAGCGCCGAAGAGATCGCCGAAGCGATCCTGTTCCTGGTCTCCGACCGCTCATCCTTCATGACCGGCCAGGCGCTGGTGATCGACGGCGGCGAAAGCATCGGTTGACCCAAGGGCAGCCGGATAGGAGGGTTCCCGCCTCTGGCTCAATCGCCGGCTGCCCGTCCTCCCTTGCCTTCATGCCGCATTTCGTCCAATAGAACGACGCAAACGCTGCGAAACCGAAGGTTTTGCCGTTTGGAAGTGCGGCTTCCGGCCTCGTTGCCGACGCGCCGCAATCGGAAAGAGCAGGACAATGTCTGCGATCGAAGCCGGCGCTCGTGCGCCGGAAAATCTTTGGCGTCAGGAAATCAGGGCGACGCTGGCGCTGGCCTGGCCGATGGTGCTCACCAATCTCGGCCAGACCGCGATGACCGCCACCGACGTCATGATGATGGGGCGTCTGGGCGCGGACACGCTGGCCAGCGGCGCGCTCGGCGCCAACCTCTATTTCATGCCGCTGATCTTCGGCCTCGGCCTGATGCTGGCGACCTCGCCGATGATCGCCACCGAGCTTGGCCGCCGGCGCTATTCGGTGCGCGATTTGCGCCGTACCGTGCGGCAAGGGCTGTGGCTGGCGATCCTGATCTCGATCCCGATCTGGATCGTGCTGTGGCATGGCGAGGCCATTCTGCTGGCCATGGGCCAGGAGCCGGCGCTCGCCCACCAGGCCGGCATCTATCTGCGCTGGCTGGAATGGGCGGTGCTGCCGTTCTACGGCTATATCGTGCTGCGCTCGTTCATCTCGGCGCTGGAGCGGCCAGGCTGGGCGTTGGTCATCGTTTTCGTCGCCGTCGCCTGCAACGCCTTTTTCAACTGGGTGTTCATGTTCGGCAATCTCGGCGTCACCTCGATGGGCATTGCCGGTTCGGGGCTGGCGACCACGCTGTCGAGCACGCTGATGTTCTGCGGCCTGGCAGCCGTGGTGATGCTGGAGAAGAAGTTCCGCCGCTACCGCCTGTTCGGCCGCTTCTGGCGCTCCGACTGGCCGCGCTTCAAGGGTCTGGTGCGGCTCGGCATGCCGATCGCCGGCATCCTCGCCTTCGAGGTGACGATCTTCAACGCCGCAGCCCTGCTGATGGGCCTGATCGATGCGGATTCGCTCGCCGCGCACGCCATCGCCATCCAGATCGCCTCGATCTCCTTCATGGTGCCGCTCGGCCTCAACCAGGCTGTGACGGTGCGCGTCGGCCTGGCCCACGGCGCCGGCAATCCGGCCGGCGTTTCGCGCGCCGGCTGGACCGCCTTCGTCATCGGCGTCTCGTCCATGGCGCTGATGGCGCTGGTGATGGTGCTGTGGCCGCATCTGTTGATCAGCGCCTTCATCGACATGACCGATCCGGCCAATGCCAGGGTGATGGCGCTGGCCGTGTCGTTCTTGGCCTTTGCCGCGCTGTTCCAGATCTTCGACGGCGCGCAGGCCGTTGCCGCCGGCATGCTGCGCGGCCTGCACGACACCAAGGTGCCGATGATTTACGCGGCGATCGGCTATTGGGGCATCGGCCTGCCGCTCGGCGTGCTGCTCGCCTTCCATTTCGGCTTGCACGGCGTCGGCATCTGGATCGGCCTGGCGTCGGGGCTGGCCGTGGTGGCGGTGCTGCTCCTCGCGCGCTGGCTGCGGCGGGATAGGATCGCGCCGCCGCTCGTCTTCAGCCATTAAAAGCAAAACGGCCGCCGGGTTCGGCGGCCGTTCTCGTTTGGCGTGGCTGCGCTCAGCTCCCGTCCGACGACATCGCGCCGAGCAGCCTGCGTATATCGCCGAACCTGGCGATCGAGCCGAACACCAATGCGGCCACCGCGACGAAGAACACCGACACCGAAGCCATGGTCGGTGTGTAGCCGTAGCGCAGCGCGTTGAAGATCTTGATGGGCAGCGTCTCAGTGGTGAAGCCGATCGTCATGTAGGCGACGATGTATTCGTTGAGCGACAAGACGAAGGCGAAGGCGTAGCCCGAGACGAGGTAGGGCAGGATCAACGGCAGCAGCACGGTTTTCAGCACTGTGCGGTCATCGGCGCCCATGGTGGCGGCGGCCTCGACCAGCGAGCGGTCGATCGAGGCAAAGCCGAGCGACAGCGTCACCAGCGGCAGCGTCACGAAGAAGATGGCGTGGCTGATTATGGCGGTGAAGAACTGGCCGAACAGCCCGACCGTCGCCCAGAAGGAGAGGAAGCCGAGCGCGGTGATGACCGGCGGTAGGATGAAGGGGGCAAGCCCCAGCACCTGGAAAATGTTCGCCCATGGCGCGATGCGCCGCCACAGGAACCAGGCCAGCGGCAGCGCCACCGCCACGGCAATCGCGGCCGAACAGACGGCCAGCGTCACAGAATGGATCAGCGCCAGCCGCCATTCCGGGTCGGTGAAGATCTGGGCGTACCAGGCGAGCGAGAAGCCGACCGGGGGGAAGCTGAGCTCCTGCCGCGAATTCACCGACACGCCGGCGACGACGATCAGCGGCGCCGCCAGAAACAAAGCGACGATGGTGAAATAGACACGGCGCAGCAAGGTCGCGGTCATAGGGCGTTCTCCCTTCGCCCGACGAGCAGTGTCAATCCGACCAGCGCCAGCGAGATCAGCACCAGGAACACCGCCATTGCGGCCGCGAACGGCATGTTGGACTGGTAGATCGCCTGGTCGGTGATCAGCACCGACAGCGTCCAGTGCTGCGGCCGTCCCAGAATCTGCGGCAAAAGATACGAGCCGAGGGCGAATACGAAAACCATGATCAGCGTCGCCACGATGGTGTTTCTGAGCGCCGGCGCGACGACGTTGAAGAAGGCGCGGATCGGCGAGGCGCCGAGCGTGCGCGCTGCCTCGAGCAATGTCGGGTCGAGGCGCACGAGGGCGGGGTACAGCACCAGGATCGTATAGGGCAGCGCCTGGTAGACCATGCCGGTCAGCACCGCGCCAAAGGTCGGCAGCAGCGCCACCGGCTTGTCCATCAGCCCGATCGCCACGAACAAATTGGTGATGCCGGCGGTGCGCGAAAACAGCGTCGACCAGGCAAAGCCGATAATGACTTCCGACAGCGACAGCACCGACAGGAGGCCGACCAGCCACAGCGTCTGCACGCGGCGCGGCCGACGGGTCAAAAGGTAGGTGAAGGGGAAGGCGATGGCGACGCAGCAGACGGCGACCAGCACCGCCAGCATCAGCGAAAAGCCGAGCACGCCGCCGAAGAACACCGACAGGAAGCGGGCGTAATTGTCGAACACGAAATCCGGCGTGTAGAAACCGGACGGGTTGCGCTTGAAGAAGCTGACCGCGATCATCGTCGAGAACGGCACGACGAAGAAGACGACCAGCATCAGCGCCGGAAAGAACAGCGGCGTGTAGTCGGCTATCGACTTCGGGGCTTCGCGTCTCATGCGCCGAGCACCACGCAGCTTGCCGGCGGCAATGTTACGCCGACCTTGGCGCCGACCGGCACGTCATGCCGCTCGCGCGGCGTCGTCACCGCAATGATGCTGGTGCCGCCGACGTCGACGAAGGTCTCGATGGTGCCGCCGAGATCGCGCACGAAACTCACCTCGCCGGTGATGGCCGAGCCGCCGGGGCTGCCGAGATGCACATCCTCGGGGCGGACCGATACAGAAGCTTTGGTCTGACCCGCCGGCATGGCAAGACCTGGAATGGCTGTGCCCAGAATGGTGGTGCGCCCGGTGCTGTCGATCTCGGCCGGCAGCAGATTGGTGATGCCGATGAAGTCCGCGACGAAGGCGTCGGCCGGCTTGCGGTAGATCTCGATTGGCGGCGCCGCCTGCAGGATCCTGCCGTGGCCCATGACGACGACCAGGTCGGCCATGGTCATGGCTTCGCGCTGGTCGTGGGTGACGACGATGGTGGTGATGCCCAACCGCTGCTGCAACTGGCGCAGTTCCACCTGCATGGCCTCGCGCAGTTTGGCGTCGAGCGCCGACAGCGGCTCGTCGAGCAGGAACAGTTTCGGCGACAGCGCCAAGGCCCGCGCAATTGCCACGCGCTGGCGCTGACCGCCCGATAGTTTGGCCACCGGACGGTCGGCAAAGCCGGTCAGATGGATGAGGCCCAGCAACTCGTCGACGCGTTTCTTCTGCTCCTCCTTCGAGGCGCCGCGAATGCGCAGCGCATAGGCGATGTTGTCGCCGACGGAGAGATGCGGAAACAGCGCCAGCGACTGGAACACCATGCCGAGATTGCGCTTGTGCGTCGGCAAAGGCGTGATGTCCTCGCCGTCGAGCACGATGGCGCCGCTGGTCGGCTCCTCCAGTCCGGCAATCATGCGCAGCAGCGTGGTCTTGCCGCAGCCCGACGGGCCGAGCAGACACACGAACGTGCCATGCGGCACGTTGAGCTGGACATTGTCGACGGCGGCGAAGTTGCCGAATTTTTTGGTGACGGCGTTGATGTCTAGTCCGGACATGCTCATCCCTTGGAGGGTTTGCTAAGGGGCCGCCGGACTATGCCGGCGGCCGCTGTGGTTCAGACGGATCGAACGGCTCAGCCGACGATCAGCTCGGTCCACTTCTGGTTGATCCAGTCGGCCTTCGACGTATAGAGGTCGTAGCGCGGGATGATCGGATCGATATCCGACGACACGGCTGCGAACTCTTCCGGCTTGAGGTCGAGCACCTCTTTCTTCAGCGTCGGCGTGGTTCCGACCTTGCGCGACATCAGGCCCTGCATCGACGGCTGGCTCATATAGTCGATGAAGGCATGCGCCTCGTCGACCTTGGTCGAGGCGCGCGACAGCACCCAATTGCCGGAATCCTGGATGCCGCCTTCCTTCGGGAAGGTCGAGCGGACATGGAAGCCGTCGGCGACCGCGAGGCCGGTGACGTCGTGATAATACTGGCCCATCGGGATCTCGCCCGACTTCAGCGCCTGCTCGAACTGCGCCTCGTCGCGATACCACAGCCGGACATTCGGCTTGAGCTCGGCGAGCTTTTCGAACGCCTTGTTCAGTCCGTCCTCGGTGTCGAGCGCATTGGTGCCGCCCATGAAGGTCTTGGCTGTCACTTCGAGCAGGAACGAGTTCGAGGCAAGTGCCAGAAGGCCAAGCTTGTCCTCATTGGCCTTGTCCCACAGAGTCTCCCATGAGGTCGGCGCATCCTTGTAGACGTCGGTGTTGGAGACCAGCGTGATCCACCAGGCGACGGCGCCGATGCCGGCGACCCGGCCATCCGGATATTTGTTGACGAAGCGCGGCAAGAGGTCGTTGTAGTGCTTGAACTTCGACGTATCGAGCGGCGTCCACAATTCGGTCGACTGGCCCTTCAGCGTCGAGGTCTGCGACATCATCGAAAGGTCGGCCGGGGCTTGGCCGGCCTTGGACGCCTGTTCGAGCTGCACCAGCCAGGCTTCGCCGGTCGGCTCGGCGACCGACTCGACCGCAATGCCGGTCGCCTTGGTAAAGTCGGGGAAGACGTGCTCGTCGAAGGATTTCTTGAAATAGCCGCCATAGACGCCGACCTTCAGCGACTTGTCCTGCGCGCGCAGGATCGACGGCATGGCGAGCACGCCGGCTGTAGCGAGGCCCGCACCAAGCACGCCGCGCCGTGTCAGGGATTTTCCAATCAGTCTGTTCATCTGGTTTCTCCTCAGTTGATGCCGTTCTATTCCGGCAGGTTCCCTTCACGCACTGTCGCCGCCTGGCGTCAGTGGGCCGCCGCTCGTTGTTCGAGCGTACGGGCGTATTGCGTCAGTGGAAAGCACATGACGAAGAAGATCAGCGCCACCAGCCCGTAGACCTTGAACGGTTCGAAGGTGGCGTTGTTGATGGCGTTGGAGGTTCTGACCAGCTCCTCGAAGCCGATGATCGAGGTCAGCGCCGTCGATTTGATCAACTGCACCAGGAAGCCGACGATCGGCGCCCTTGTGATCGAGAACGCCTGCGGCAGGATGATCAGCCTGAGCTCCTGCAGACGGTGCAGCCCAAGGCTGGCGCCAGCGTCCCACTGCCCGCGCGGCAGCGCATCGACGCCGCTGCGCCAGATCTCGGCCAGATAGGCGCTGGCGAAGAAGGTCAGGCCGAGCACCGCTGCCGTCCATGGCTCGATGCGCAGGCCGAGCATCGGCAGGCCGAAGAACATCAGGAACAGCTGCATCAACAGCGGCGTTCCCTGGAACAGGGCGATGTAGCCGGAAGCGATGCGCCGGCTCCATTTATTTTCGGCGATGCGGAAGAACAGCACGATCAGCCCTACCACCGCCCCGCCGACAAAGGCCGCCAGCGACAACAGCACCGTCCAGCGGGCGGCGAGCAGCAGATTGCGAACGATGTCCCAGAAGGTGAATTCGATCATGTGACACCTGCCCCCAATACGCGGCGCCCGCCTGTGACCAGCAGCCGGCGCAAGGCCATGGACAGGACGAGGTAGACCAGGGTCACGACGAAATAGGTTTCGAAGGAGCGGAAGGTGCGGGCTTGCAGCATGTCGGCCTCATAGGTCAGCTCACGCACGGCGATCTGCGACACCACGGCCGATTCCAGCATCATGATGACGATCTGGCTGGTCAGCGCCGGGTAGATCACCTTGAGCGCCTGCGGCAGCACGATCTTGATGAACACCTGGCGCGGTCTCAAGCCCAGTGCAAGCGCTGCTTCCGTTTGTCCGCCGGGCACGGCATCGAGACCGGCGCCGACGATTTCAATGGTGTAGGCTGCCATGTTGAGCGTCATTGCCAGCATGGCGGCCAGGATCGGATCGAGCCTTATGCCGAGGCTGGGCAGGCCGAAGAAGATGAAGAACAGCTGCACCAGGAACGGCGTGTTGCGCATCACCTCGACATAGACCGCGATGGCGCGCTTCACGAATACCGGGCCGTTGCGCCGGCCGGCAGCGCCCAGGATGCTGAGCAGCGTGCCCACGAGCGTGGTCACGACGATCAACAGGATCGTCGTGGCCGCGCCGCGCGCGATGTCGCCCACAGCGCCTGGGAGCCAGGCAAAGGCCACGAGAACTCAATCCTTGAGGTTGTCGGGATTGAGCGGCGTCTTCAGCCAGGCCTTCGAGCTCTCATCGAGCTTGCCGTCGGCCAGCATCTTGGCAACCGCATCATTGACCGCCGTCTTCAGCCGGTCCTCTTTCTTGTTGAGGCCGATATGCGAAGGCGAGGTCAGAAGCTGGAACTTCTGCTCCGGCTTCAGCGCGTCCTGCTTGGCCAGCACCTGGGCGCCGACATCATTGCCGACCACCATCAGCTGGGTCTGGCCCGAGATGAAGGCCTGGATGACGGAATTGTAGTTGTCGAAGCGCTTGATGTCGGCCGATGCCGGCGCCGCTTCGGTCAACGACGTATCCTCGAGCGTGCCGCGATTGACGGCGATCGACTTGTCGGCGAGATCTTCCTTGCCTTTGATCGAAAGCGCTGCCGGACCGATGACGGCGATGTAGTAGGGCGCATAGGCGGCGGCGAAATCGATCACCTCCTCGCGCTCCTTGGAATAGCCGACGCTCATCAGGATATCGACGCGCTTGTCGGTGAGATACGGGATGCGGTTCTGGCCGGTGACGCTGACCAGATTGAGCTTCACCTTGAGTGAATCGGCGATCGCCTGCGCGACGTCGACGTCGTAACCCTTGATGCTCATATCGGCGCTGGCCGAGGAGAAGGGCGGAAAGTCGGAGAAGATGCCGACATTGATGGCGCCGGCCTTGGTGATGTCGTCGACGGCGTCGGCATTGGCCTGGGAGGCGAAGCCGAGGCCGGCGAGCATCAGCGCGGCGGCGATGGTTGATTTCATTTGGATTGTCATTGGTATTCCCCTTCTGGAAGCTTGTTTGTTTTGGAAACGGCCGCCGGCTCCAGCGCGGCGGCCGCCTTTGCATGTGAAATCCGTCAGGCCCCCTTGCCGGTGATCGCCGGGCTGAACACCATCAGGCTCAGGATCTCGAACAGGACCTGGGCGCCGACATGGGCGGTGTTGGTGGTCGCGTCATATTGCGGCGCCACCTCGACGACGTCGCCGCCGATGATGTTGAGGCCTTTCAAGCCGCGCAGCAGTTCGAGCACCTCGCGCGTCGTCAGGCCGCCTATTTCCGGCGTGCCGGTACCCGGCGCGAAGGCCGGATCGACACTGTCGACGTCGAAGGAAATGTAGGTCGGGCCGTCGCCGACGATTCTGCGCGCCTTCTCGATGATGGCCGGGATGCCGAGACCCGTCACCTCTTCGGCATGCACGACCGTCATGCCGGATTCATAGGTGAACTCCCACAGATACTCCGCCGAGCCGCGGATGCCGATCTGGATAGTGCGGGTCGGGTCGAGCACGCCGTCCAGCACCGCGTTGCGGAACGGTCCGCCATGATGGAACTTGGTCATGTCGAACAGCCCGCTTGTGTCGCAATGGGCGTCGATATGGATCATGCCGACCGGCGCCTTTTTGCCGACCGCCTTCAGGATCGGATGGCTGATCGAGTGGTCGCCGCCGACCGAAAGCGGCAGCACGCCGGCATCGACGATCTGGTTGGTGCGGCGCTCGATGTCTTCGTGGCTGACCTCCAGCCGGTAGCGGCTGCGGAACGGCGTATCGCCGATGTCGGCGACGCGCAGCTCATGCGTCGGCGCGCATTCCAGCACATGATTGTAAGGGCCGATGCGCTCGATGGCGCGCAGCGCCCTTGGCCCGAAGCGCGAGCCGGGCCGGTTGGTGACGCCGAGATCCATCGGCACGCCGATGATCGCCACCTGCAAATCGCCGAAATCCGGATTGTCGGCAGCGATTTCACGGTAGGGCGCGGCGAGGAAGGTGGGGATGCCGGCATAGGGCGCCAGCCTTGTGCCGCTCTTGGAGAAGATCTTGTCCGCGACCTTGCGGAACTTCGGGTCGAACATCTCGCCGCCATGGCTCTCGCCATACTTGCGGCGCAAGGCTTCCAGCTTGCCTCTGTCATAACCCATGTCGGTCTCCTCCTGCGGGCTGATGCATGCGGCCGTGGCGACATCTGCGAACTGACCATCATCCGGCCGGGTCGCTGTCCCGCTGGCTGCCTGTAGATTTCACGTCATTGATGCTGTTGACCTGCCAAAGTGTCCGGCAGCCGCATTGAAAAATCAATTGATATTGTTACGGTGCTGATTGTGAGAAAATCTCACAGAGTATCCGGTTGCTCATGGCCAAGCGTCTGCCCCCCTTGAATCCCTTGCGCGCCTTCGAGGCGACGGCGCGGCATGCCTCGCTGACCAAGGCGGCGAGTGAGCTCAACGTCACCCACGGCGCAATCAGCCACCAGATCAAGGCGCTCGAGCAATCACTCGGCGTAAAACTGTTCGAACGCACCGGACAGCGGGTAAAGCTCACCCCGCACGGCGCCGAATTGCTGCCGGCGGTCTCGACCGCCTTCGACGGCATCGCCGCCGCCACCCAGCGCATGACCAGGCCAGCGAGCGCCGGTACGCTGTCGGTCTCCTGCGTGCCGGCGCTGCTGCTTCTGTGGATGACGCCGCGGCTCGGCAGCTTCATGGCGCAATATCCTGATATCAGGTTGACGCTGATCCCGTCCAACGACCCCAAGGACATCCGCGCCCCACAGGTCGATGTCTGCGTGCTCTATGGCGACGGCAGCTGGACCGATTGCTGGATGCGCAAATGGTCGGGCCTCGAACTGTTCCCGGTGGTCAGCCCGACGCTGATCAACAACCGGCCGCTCCGCATCTGCCGGGATCTTGCTGGCCATGTCATCCTGCATGGCGATGATGGCCGCGAATGGCACACCTGGCTGGCCGCCGCCGATGGGCTCGACCTCGAACGTGGCCGCCGCCACCATCTCGGCGACGCCCGTACGGCGATCGAAGCCGCGGTGCACGGACATGGCGTGGCGCTCGGCGATTCCGTCACCGCCAGCATGCTGCTCGCCAGGGGCCTGCTGGTGGCGCCGTTCAGCCTGTCGGTGCCGGCGGTCGACGATTTCTACGTCGTTTGCCGCAACGAGATGCGTTCGGCGCCGATCGTGCAATTGTTCGTCGACTGGCTGTTTGCCGAAAAGGAACAAGCCGACAGCCGCGCCGACGCGCCGGTGGCCGGCCGCATCGGCAGCCGCCGGAAGCGTCCGGCGCTGCGGGTGGTGGGCGCCAAGAGTTGAGGCTGGACCGGAGCGACTGCTTTTTGTCGGGCCAGCCCGGAAAGCGGGAAGCGCTTTCAAAAATTCAATGCTACTAAGCTCTTGCCAGGCAATTTCAGGAAACGAGTGCGGCGGTTTTCCGTCCGGAATTGCGTAAGACAGACGTGAGCAGCGAAGGCGACGGCAGGACATGGCAAGAACCGATATAGCGCGGCGCGTTTACAACCACACCTGGAAGCTGGACCCGATCGTCCGCAGCCTGCTCGACACCGATTTCTACAAGCTTCTGATGCTGCAGATGATCTGGGGCATGTACCCCAAGGTCGACGCCACCTTTTCGCTGATCAACCGCACTACCTCGGTGCGGCTTGCCGACGACATCGACGAAGGCGAATTGCGCGACCAGCTCGACCATGCTCGCACGCTGCGCTTCTCCAAAAAGGAGATGATCTGGCTTGGCGGTAACAATTTCTATGGCCGCAAGCAGATCTTCGAGCCGGAATTCCTCGGCTGGCTGGAAGGTTTTCGGCTGCCCGACTACGAGCTGTCCAAGCGCGACGGTCAGTACGAGCTCTCCTTCAGCGGTCCCTGGATGTACACCACCCTGTGGGAAATCCCGGCGCTGGCGATCATCAATGAGCTTCGTTCCCGCGCCGCCATGCGCGCCTTCGGTCCCTTCGCGCTTGACGTGCTCTATGCACGCGCCAAGGGGAAGATGTGGGCCAAGACCGAACGCTTGAAGGCGCTGCCCGGCATCCGCATCTCCGATTTCGGCACCCGCCGCCGCCATTCCTTCCTGTGGCAGCGCTGGTGCGTCGAGGCGCTCAAGGAAGGCATCGGCGAAGCCTTCACCGGCACCTCGAACGTGCTGCTGGCGATGGACAACGACCTCGAAGCGCTCGGCACCAACGCGCATGAATTGCCGATGGTTTTTGCCGCCCTTGCCAAGTCGGAAAAGGAATTGAAGGAATCGCCCTACAAGGTGCTGCAGGACTGGCAGCGCTATTACGGCGGCAACCTGCTGATCGTGCTGCCCGACGCTTTCGGCACCGCATCCTTCCTGCGCGACGCCCCGGACTGGGTCGCCGACTGGACCGGCTTCCGCCCCGACAGCGCGCCGCCGATCGAAGGCGGCGAAAAAATCATCGACTGGTGGCGCGAGAAGGGCAAGGACCCCAGGCAGAAGCTGCTGATCTTCTCCGACGGTCTCGAGGTCGAAACCATCGAGGAGACCTACAGGCACTTCAAGGGCAAGGTGCGCATGTCCTTCGGCTGGGGCACCAACCTCACCAACGATTTCGAAGGCTGCGCGCCGACCGAAACCAACAGCCTGGATGCGATATCGCTGGTCTGCAAGGTAACGGAGGCCAATGGCCGGCCGGCGGTGAAGCTGTCGGACAATCCGGCGAAAGCGACGGGCGACAAGAAGGAGATCGAGCGCTATCTCCGGATTTTTGGGGCGAAGGACCGCGTGGAGCAGCTGGTCAAGGTTTGAGGGTCGGCGGGTGCCTTGCTGGACGAAATGGAAATCGCGATAGCGTGAGTTCCCGCCCACCCCCCTCTGTCCTGCCGGACATCTCCCCCGCAAGGGGGGAGATTACCCCGTCATCTCCGCCTTCGCTAATCTCCGACGTTGCAAAGGAAGCGCCGGCAGGGCAACTGCCAATCTCCCCCCTTGAGGGGGAGATGTCCGGCAGGACAGAGGGGGGCGTCGTAGAGCGCGGCTGTCACCGGCCAACCCTTATCACCACCACCCTCACACTCCTCCCCACCCCTGCCTTCGCCCACGCCTCCGACCGCGGCCACGTCCTCCTGCTTCCCACCGGCTACTACATCGCCGGCGGCGCGCTTGCCGTCGCGGTCAGCTTCCTCGTCCTCGCCCTGCTGCCACCCGCAACCCTCGACCGCTTCTGGCGCCGCCGCTTACAACTTTTCACCTTCAGCGACACCGCCCGCACAATCATCAGCCTCATCTCCTTTGCCGGCTTCGCAACCCTCGTCGCCGCCGGCCTGTTCGGCAGCCGCGACCCGCTCTCCAATCCGCTGTCGCTAACCATCTGGACGCTGCTCTGGGTCGGCCTTGCCATCGCGCAAGGCCTGTTCGGCGATCTCTGGTCGTGGCTGAATCCATGGTATGGCCCGCGGCGGATCGAAAGCCGCCTGTTCAAGCTTCGTGGCGGTGAGGGACAGAAATCGCGTTTGCCTTCATGGCTCGGCCGCTGGCCGGCCGTTATCCTGTTCTTCGCCTTCGCCTGGTTCGAACTGATCTATCCGGCGCCCGACGACCCGGCGCGGCTGGCCTATGCCGCCGGCCTCTACTGGTTGCTTACCTTCATCGCCATGCTCGCCTTTGGCTACCGCGATTGGAGCCGGCGCGGCGAATTCCTGACGATCTTTTTCGCCATGGTGGCTCGTTTCGCCATCGTCGAGCGCGATGAACACGGTCGCCTCGCTCTCTGCTGGCCGGGCTCAAAACTGCTCGGCGCAGCGCCCCTGCCGGCAAGCGGTATCGCTTTCCTGCTGCTCAGCCTGTCATCGGTGTCCTTCGACGGCCTGTCGAAAACCTTCTTCTGGCTCGGCCTGTTCGGCATCAACCCGCTGGAATATCCCGGCCGCACCGCGCTCATCGGCATAAGCAGCTTTGGCCTCGTGCTGACCTTCGTCCTGCTCGCGGCGGCATTCCTGCTGGCCGTCATACTCGGCCAGCGCCTTGCCGGCAGCCGACATTCCCACGGCGAGGCCGCCGGGCTGCTGGTCTGGTCGATCGTACCGATCGCGCTCGCCTATCATGTCGCGCACTATCTGACGGCGCTGCTGGTCGACGGCCAGTATGCGATTGCCGCTTTGTCCGACCCGTTCGCGCTGGGATGGAACCTGTTCGGCGCCGCCGACATGCAGATCGAGGCCGGCCTCGTCGCCGGGGCCCACTCCGCCTGGTGGCTGTGGAACCTGCAGGCCGGCATCATCATCGCCGGGCACATGCTGGCGGTGCTCGTTGCCCATGGACTGGCCTGGCGACTGCACCAGGCGCCATCGCGCGCCGCCCTCAGCCAGTTGCCGCTCACCATGCTGATGATTGCCTACACGATCTTCGGCCTGTGGTTGCTTGCCACGCCGACGGCCGGATGAGACAAGCTGATCCACATGCCTTTGCGGAAAGCCCGCTTGCAAGCTCTGTGCTTTGGTGATTTAGTTTGTACACATGCAATTTCTGCCCCTCCTGCAAGGGAGTGGCCTTGCCTCGTTACAGACAGTCAAAACTCAAAAACAGGGGAACTGCCGTGACTGACAAGAATGGGTTTTTCGATCTCTCCAAATCCACCCTTAGCCGCCGCACCGCGCTGAAAGGTCTCGCCGCCGGCGCCGGGCTGACGCTCGCGCCCGGCTTCGTCCGCTACAGCCAGGCGCAGAGTTCGGCGCCAATCAAGATCGGCTTCCAGTCGCACCGCACCGGCATCGGCGCCGCCTATGGCCGCTGGTATGAAAAGACCAGTGCCGCCGCGGTCAAGGCGATCAACGACGCCGGCGGCATCAATGGCCGACCTGTCGAACTGGTGATCGAGGATGACGGCACCGATCCCGGCCGTGGCGCCGAGGTGGTCGGCAAGTTCGCCACCCAGCACAAGACCGACATCGTCTTCGGCACGCTGTTCTCGCATGTGGTGATCGGCTCGGCGCCGGCCGCCGGCGAAAACAAGATCCCGTATTTCGTCGTCAGCGAAGGCCACCACGTCGCTTCGACCAAGCTCAACCGCTATGTCTTCCAGCCTGGCATCACCGATGCGAAGAGCCAGATCCAGTCGATGGCGCCATGGATCGCGGCCAATGCCGGCAAGAAGGTGACGCAGATCTTCCCCGATTTCGCCTTCGGCTACGACCATCGCGACTACCTGCCGCCGGCGCTGAAGGCGCAAGGCGCCGAGGTCATCGCCCAGATCGCCATCCCGCCGACAGAGTCATCTTTCACGAAATACTTCCCGCAGATCCCGGCCGAGACCGAAGTCATCTACCACGTGATGGTCGGCCCGGCCGTGCTCACCTTCGTCAAGGAACTCGGCGAGTTCTACGGCTCCAACCGGCCGCAACTGTTCGGCTTCATCGATTCGCTCGAAGCCACCGACATCAACAGCCCCGGCCTCGAATTTTTGGACGGCAGCCATTTCTGGGAAGGTTCGCCGCGCTATGCGCAGGCCAATGACTCGGCCACCCAGAAAGCCTACCGCGCCGCTGTCGGCATCGACGACAATGGGGCTGCCGTCGGCGACCCCAAGGACGTCTCCACCGCCGCCCACATGTTCGGCTGCTGGGAGACGCTCTATGTCGTTAAGAAGGCGATGGAAGATGCCGGCTACAAGGGCCCGGAAGACCGCGCCAAGCTGGTCGAGGCGACCGAGGCGCTGACCGAATTCGCCGAAGGCCCGGAGCATCCGCAAGGCCCCAAGACCTTCAACGGCAAGATCCACCAGTGTTTTGGCATCCAGAACATCTCCAAGGTCGAAGGCGGCAAGATGAAGGTCGTCCACAAGACCAAGATCGAGGACGGGCTTTACGAGGCCGAAGGGGATTATACGACGCAGGCGCTGTGAGGCGCCTTACCCTCCCCCTTGTGGGGAGGGTCGGCACGCAAGCTTCGCACTTTTGCGAAGCTTGCGAGACGGGGTGGGGGTCGCGACGGCCCGTGCCCAACCCCCACCCGACCGCTGCGCGGTCACCCTCCCCACAAGGGGAGGGTAAGGGCGCCCTGAATGCATTTCGGACCCCACCTCCTCCTCGCCGCCCTCGAAGGCCTTGTCACCTCCGCCGTGTTGGCGCTGACGGCGCTTGGGCTGTCGCTGGTGTTCGGCGTCATGCGCGTCGTCAACGTCGCCCATGGCGAGTTCTTCATGCTGGGCGCGGTGCTGGCCTGGGCGATCTCGACGGCGATACCCGGCCATCCCACGCTCGGCTTCCTGGCGGCGCTGGTGATTGCGCCGCTGATTGTCGGCGCCATTGCGCTGGTCGCCGAGCGGCTTGTGCTGCGCCGGCTCAATTACAATCCGGAAGCCACCATCGTCGCCACGATCGGCATGCTCTACATCATCCAGCAGCTGGCGTTGAGCTTCTATGGCCCGGAAGCCCGCCCGGTGGAGCCGCCCTTCAGCTACCGCATCCTTTTGCCCTGGTTCGGCTATTCCGGCTACAAGCTGTCGATCATTGCCGCTTCGGCCCTTCTGCTCATCGCCACCTGGCTGGTGCTGACGCGCACCAAGATCGGCCTCATCATGCGCGCCACCCAATATGACAGCGAGACGGCGCAGGCCTTCGGCATTCCGGTCGACCGCGTCTATGCCGGCGTCTTCGGGCTCGGCGCCATGCTGGCGGCCATCGCCGCCGTGCTGATCGTGCCGATCAGTCAGGCGCATTATCTGATGGGACAGGACCCGCTGCTGTTGTCCTTCATCGTCGTCATCATCGGCGGCCTCGGCTCGCTGCGCGGCACCGTCGTCGCCGCCGTGCTGATCGGCCTGTCCGACGGCATCATCTCGGTGTTCTTTTCGCCGACTTTGGCCAAGATCATCGCCACGCTGCTGGTGGCCATGGTGCTGGTATTCCGGCCGCAGGGCCTGTTCGGGCAGGCGTCGCGATGAGCGAAGCTTCGCCGGCAAAAGCCTATGCATTGCATCTCGGCGTCATCGCGCTACTGTTTGCGCTGAGCTTCGTCCTGCCCGACTACCATCATGGCCTGCTGGCCCGCATCATGGTGCTGGCGGTGTTCGCCATGGGCTACAACATGCTGTTCGGCTATGTCGGCCTGCTCAGCCTCGGCCACGCCATGTTCTTCGCCGCCGGGCTCTATGGCGCTGGTCTCGCGGTCATCCATCTCGGCTGGAGCGTGCCTTTGGCTTTCCTCGCCGGCATCGCCTGCGGCGCGCTGCTGGCACTGGTGATCGGCCTGCTGGCGCTGCGCACCACCGGCGTCGCCTTCATGATCGTCACCATGATGTTCGCGCAGGTGTTTTACCTCGTCATCCTCTATTTCGCCGCCTGGACCGGCGGCGACCAGGGTCTGGTCGTGCCGCAGCCGGCGCGGGTTCTGGCCTTCGGCGCGACATCGCTCGACCTAACCAACCCGACCGTGCGCTACATGAGCGCGCTGGCGCTGTTCTCGGTCGTGCTGCTGATCACCCTCGCCATCGTCCGCTCCCGCTATGGCCGCGTGCTGGTCGCGGTGCGCGAGAACGAGGAGCGCACGAAAATGCTGGGCTACGACACCTTCTCCAACAAGCTGATCGCCGTCGTCGTCTCCGGCACCATCTGCGCCGCCTCGGGTGCGGCCTATGCGCTGCTGTTCGGCTATGTCGGCTCGAGCTTTGCCTCGGTGCAGTATTCCATCCTGCCGCTGCTCTGGGTGCTGCTCGGCGGCGCCGCCACGACGCTGGGCGCGCTGCTCGGCACGGTGTTCATGTACTATGTCATCGACACCGCCAGCGGCTACACCTCCGCCTATCTCCTGATCGTCGGTATTGCGCTCATCCTGCTGGTGCTGTTTTTCCCCAAAGGCATTCTGGGCACCATCCGCCAGCGCTGGCTCGGGTGGCTCCCATGATGCCGTTGCTGACCACCAAAGGCCTGGCGCGCAGTTTCGGCGGCCTGCGCGCCGTCGACGGTGTCGATTTTCAGCTGATGCCGGGCGAGATCCGCGCCGTCATCGGCCCCAATGGCGCCGGCAAAACCACCTTCGTCAGCCTGGTCAGCGGCCGCATTCAGCCATCGTCCGGCATGATCGTCTTCGACGGCGCCGACATCACCAGCCAGCCGGCCTATCTCAGGGTGCGCCGGGGCATCGCCTACACCTTCCAGATCACCAGCGTCTTCGCCAACCTCTCTGCCTACGATAATGTCGCGTTGCCGGTGCAGCGCACGCTGACCGATGGCCGCTCGAAAGGTGCGGTGCGCACCGGCGTCATGGCCGCGCTGGAACGCACCGGACTTGCCGGCCGCGCCCATATGCCGGCCGGCCAGCTTTCCTACGGCCACCAGCGCCTGCTGGAAGTCGCGATGGGCCTGGCGCTTAAGCCGCGGCTTTTGATCCTCGACGAGCCGACGCAGGGGCTGGCCGACAGCGAGATCGACAATTTCATCGGACTGGTGCGCGAGATTGCCAAGAGCGCCACCGTGCTCCTGATCGAGCACAACATGCCGGTCGTCATGCAGCTGGCCGACCGCATCACGGTCTTCAACGCCGGCAGGATCCTGGCCGAAGGCACGCCCGAACAGGTTCGCGCCAACACACAGGTGCAGGAAGCCTATCTGGGGACGGCGCCATGAGCGAAGCCCCCAAGACTGAGGCCCCCAAGACTGAAGCCCACAAGACTGAAGCGCTGACCATCTCCAGGCTCGATTGCTTCTATGGCGAGGTTCAGGTGCTCTACGAGCTTGATCTCGTGCTCAACAAGGGCGAGGTGCTGTGCCTGTTCGGTCGCAACGGCGCCGGCAAGACGACGGCGCTGAAAGCAATCATGGGGCTGGTTCCGTCGAGCGCCGGCTCGATCCGGCTCGCCGGCAAGGAATTGACCGGCCTGCCGGCGCATGAGGTGCCCAAGGCCGGCGTCGCCTATGTACCGCAAGGCAGGCGGCTGTTCGCCGAGATGACGGTGGCGGAAAACATCGAGATCGGTCTGATGGCGCGCGGCAAGGGCAGAGCGACGCGCGAGAGCGTGCTCGATCTCTTCCCGCTGCTGCGCCAGCGGCTGCGCCAGCGCTCCGGCACTTTGTCCGGCGGCGAGCAGCAGATGCTGGCCATGGCCCGTGCGCTTTGCCTTGAGCCGCAGGTGCTGTTGCTAGACGAGCCGACGGAGGGGCTGATGCCGTCGATGATCGCCAAAATCCGCGAGACGGTGGTGAAGCTGCGTGAGCTAGGTGTCTCCACCATTCTGGTCGAACAGCGCGTCGACGCCGTGCTGTCCG
This sequence comes from Mesorhizobium sp. M0058, assembly GCF_040323095.1. Taxonomy (NCBI): domain Bacteria; kingdom Pseudomonadati; phylum Pseudomonadota; class Alphaproteobacteria; order Hyphomicrobiales; family Phyllobacteriaceae; genus Mesorhizobium; species Mesorhizobium sp. M0058. The sequence goes on along the minus strand of NZ_JAMYUQ010000011.1, from coordinate 102,213 downwards.
TCGCCGACCGCGTCTGCTTCATCGAGAACGGCCGCAACCGCGAGACCGTCGATGTCGAGCAATTGCGCGCCGACCCATCGGCAGTCAGGCGCTATGTCGGCGTCGGCTGATCAGCCGAAAAACAGGAACCCGGCGATCAAAAAGATCGGGATCAGCACCAGCCCTGACCATGCCATGTAGCCGAAGAAGCCCGGCATCTTCACACCGCGGTGTCGGGCGATGGCGTAGACCATGAAGTTGGGTGCATTGCCGATATAGGTGTTGGCGCCCATGAACACCGCGCCGGCCGAGATCGCGGCCAGCGTCGAGGCCGCCTCCGTCATCAGGTGCCGCGCGTCGCCGCCTGCGAGTTCGAAAAACACCAGATAGGTCGGCGCATTGTCGAGGAAGGACGACAGCCCGCCGGTCAGCCAGAAATAGGCGAGATCATTGGGCTGGCCGGTGGGTGACGTCACCAGCGCCACCAGCGGCGCCAGCGCGCCGTCATGGCCGGCGCGAAGGATGGCAATGACCGGCACGATGCAGATGAAGATGCCGGCAAACAGTTTTGCCACCTCCGCGATCGGGCCCCAGGTGAAGCCGTTGGCCTCGCGATGGCTCTTGAGGGAAACGACAAGCGACAGCCCGGCGAGCGCCAGGATGATGGCATCGCGCACCAGGTTCTGCAGTTCGAGGCCGACGCCGAGGATGGAGAAAGTCACGCCCGGCTTCCAGGCAGCTGAAAGCAGGATCGCGGCAATGACGCCGGCCAGCAACGGCAGATTGGCCAGGCCGCGAAGGCGCACCTTCGTATCCGGCGTCGGATCCTTGATCTTCGGCGCGCCGCCTTCACGGCGATGCAGCATGATGTCGATGGCCAGGAAGACAAGCAGCACCAGGCCGCCGGTAAACAGCGTCTCGCGCCAGAGGTTCGCCGACGTCCAGAAGAAGTCGACGCCGCGCAGGAAGCCGACGAACAATGGCGGGTCGCCCAAGGGCGTCAACGAGCCGCCGATGTTGGACACCAGGAAGATGAAGAAGATGACGACATGGGCGTTGAACTGCCGGTTGTCGTTGGCGCGCAGCATCGGCCGGATCAGGATCATCGAGGCGCCGGTGGTGCCGATCACCGAGGCCAGCATCGCCCCGACGAGCAGCAGCCCGGCATTGACCAGCGGCGTGCCATGGATGTTGCCGGCGACAAGGATGCCGCCCGAAATGGTGTAGAGCGCGAACAGCAGGATAATGAACGACATGTATTCGGTGAGCAGCGTGTGCAGCACGGCTTCGCCGGCTACCGGAACGCCGAATGCAACCATCAGGGGGATGATCCCCAGCGCTGCCCAGCCGGCGGCGATCTTGCCGTAATGATGCTCCCAGACATGGTGGAACAGCAGCGGTCCGGTGGCGATCGACAGCAGCAGGCCGGCGAAAGGCAGCGCCCACGACAGCGACATGGCAGCATCGGGCAGGCCGCGGGCCTCGGCCGCGAAGGCCATTTGCGGAGACGCAGCGGAAGCGAGTACACCTGCCGCGAAAGCCTTCCCCAACCGTGTGCAGCCCCCTCGATGCCTCACGATCCAGTCACTCTGAGATCGGGTCTTCGAGCCTCACCCCGGCATCGCGCATCCGCTTCAGCATCGCCTCGACCGAACCGTTTAGATCGATGCCGCGGCAGGCGTCGAGCCGCACCGTCGTCTTGAAGCCTTGCTTGACCGCGTCGAGGGCCGAGAAGGCGACGCAGAAGTCGGTCGCCAGGCCAACCAGGGTCACGGTGCCGATGCCGCGCTCCTTGAGGTAGCCGGCGAGCCCGGTCGGCGTCTTGTGGTCGTTCTCGAAGAAGGCGGAGTAGCTGTCGATATCGGGGCGAAATCCCTTGCGGATCACCAGCTCGGCCTTGGTCCAGGCGAGCCCCGAGTGAAAATCCGAGCCGAGGCTGCCCTGGATGCAATGGTCGGGCCACAGAGTCTGCGGCCCATAGGGCATCTCGATTGCGCTGAAGGGCTGCGCCCCCGGATGACTGGAGGCAAAGCTCGAATGTCCGGCCGGGTGCCAGTCCTGTGTCAGCACGACATGCTCGGCATGCCGGATCAGATCGTTGACCAGCGGCACGATCTCGTCGCCGCCGGCAACCGCCAGCGCGCCGCCGGGGCAGAAGTCGTTTTGCAGGTCGATGACAACAAGCGCTTCGTCGGCCATGGCGCCTCTCCTCTTCTACGTCTCGAACGGGGGATCGAGTGAAATACGCCGCTGATGCGACCGGATGCAGAAACTTGACCGGATGGCCGCCTGCGTCAACCTCCTACAGCGCCGCGCGTCCCCTTCGGACGCGCAAAGGACGCTGTTGCACTTTACATTGCGCAGGATCCTTTCCGAAAATCGATTCCGATTTTTGGGGATCGTGCGCGGACGTAACAAATGCGTGGCGGCCGGGTTCCCTTAAACTCCGGCTTTGACAATTTCCGCCAGCTTGATATCATTTGCATACGAATGAATTTGGCCTGATCAGACACTGGCGGGGTTCGGGAAGACCCCACCTTCTGAAGGCCCCAATGGGAAGGCCGATTTTTTTGGAAGGCAAAGCGTGATCCGTTACGCGAAACCCACCACGCTCGACGAGGCGCTCGCTCTGCTGGGCGAGGGCGCCTGGCGCGTGCTTGCCGGCGGCACCGATTTCTATCCGGCGCAGGGCGCCAAACCGTTCCGCGACAATGTTCTCGATATTAACGGCCTGGCCTCGCTGCGCGGCATTGCCGAGACCGAAACCCATTGGGTTTTGGGCGCCCGCACCACCTGGACCGACCTTGTCCGCCATCCATTGCCGGCGGCTTTCGATGCGCTGAAGCAGGCCGCGCGCGAAGTGGGCTCCCTGCAGATCCAGAATGTCGCCTCGATCGCCGGCAATCTCTGCAATGCTTCGCCTGCCGCCGATGGCGTTCCGGGACTGCTGGTGCTGGACGCCGAGGTCGAACTGCGCTCTGCAGCCGGGACGCGTCATCTGCCGCTGCAGGAGTTCATTCTCGGCAACCGCCGCACCGCGCTGCTACCGGGCGAGCTGGTCACCGCCATCCGGGTGCCGAAGCCCAGGGCCGCCGGCACGTCGGCCTTCGTCAAGCTCGGTGCGCGGCGCTACCTCGTCATCTCCATCGCCATGGTGGCGGCGCGCCTCGTTGCCGAGGCTGGCATCGTCATGGAAGCCGCTGTCGCGGTCGGGTCCTGCTCGGCCGTGGCCAGGCGGCTCGCCGCTGTCGAAGCCGTGCTGGTGGGCAAGCCTGTCGGCCCGGCACTCGCCGATGCGCTCCTGTCCGCGCCGATGGCCGAGCTCTCGCCGATTGCCGACGTGCGCGGCAGCGCCGAATACCGGCTCGACGCAGCGCGCGAGCTTGTCGCCCGCGCCGTGCTGGGGGCTTGCGGGCTGACGAACGACAACAGCATGGTGGCGGCATGAGCCACTCCGAGATGATTGAAGCCCTGCCTGATCTCATGCCGGGTTTCGGCCCCGAGCGCGTAGACATCGTCTTCGCGGTCAATGGCGGCGCCGTCTCGGTCAATGTGCCGCCGCTGCGCCGTCTGTCGCAGGTTTTGCGCGACGAATTGCAGCTGACGGGCACCAAGGTTGGCTGCGATGCCGGCGATTGCGGCGCCTGCACGGTGCTGGTCGACGGCGACGCCGTCTGCGCCTGCCTGATGCCGGCGGCCTCCGCAGCCGGGACGTCCGTAACGACCGTCGAAGGCCTCGCCAATGGCCGGCTCTCGGCTCTGCAGGCGTCCTTCCTGGCACATGGCGCCGCGCAATGCGGCATCTGCACGCCGGCGCTGCTGGTCGCGGCAACGGCGCTGGTGGATGGCACGCCGAATCCGACCGAGACCGAGGTGCAGGATGCGCTGGGTGGCATCCTGTGCCGTTGCACCGGGTACAGAAAGATCATTGCGGCAGTGATGGATGCGGGACGGTTCGAGACGTCGACCGACGGCGCTGCCCCTCATCCGCCTGCCGGCACCTTCACCCCGTATAGTGACGGGGAGAAGGGAAGTGCTCCAGCGCCGACGCTCCCCTCGCCCCGTTCTTCACGGGGAGAGGGTAAGGGTGAGGGGCAGCGCCAACGTCATTCGTTGGAATTCAACTTTGAACGTAGAATGCCAACCACAGGGAATGCTGTAGGCGCCTCCCCGGTCCGGCTCGACGGCGTGCCAAAAGTCACCGGCGCTGAAAAATTCGGCGCCGATGCCTTTCCCGCCGATGCGCTGGCCGTGCTGGTGGTCCGCTCGCCGCATTATCATGCCGGCTTCGCCTTCGGCGACCTGGAGGGCTGGGTGAAGTCGCATCCCGGCATCGTCGGCGTCTTCACCGCCGCCGACATTCCGGGAAAAAACTGTTTCGGCGTCATCGGTCCGTTTGCCGACCAGCCGGCGCTGGCCGAAGGCTTTGCGCGGCTGCGAGGCGAGGCAGTGGCGCTGGTCGCCGGCGAGCGCGAGGCCATGCTCGATCTCGACCTCCAGGATTTCCCGGTCCGCTGGACCGAGCTGCCGCATTTTCTGCAGCCCGGCGACGCGCAGGCAGAAGGGGCGGCGCTCATCCACGCGAACCGCCCGGCCAATTTGTTGACCAAGGGCTTTGTAGAGCGCGGCGACCCCGAGGCGGCGCTTGGCGAGGCTGCCTTCACAGTGTCCGGTGCCATCGACACCTCCTATGTCGAGCACGCCTACATCGAGCCGGAAGCCGGCCATGCCTACATGGACGGCGACACGCTGGTCGTCGTCGCCTGCACCCAGGCCCCCTACATGGACCGCGACGAAACGGCGAAGGTGCTCGGTCTTGCCGTCGACAAGGTGCGCATCGTGCCGACCGCGACCGGCGGCGGCTTCGGCTCGAAACTGGACGTTTCACTGCAGCCGCTCATCGGCCTTGTGGCGCTAAAGACCGGCCGGCCGGCAGCACTGGCCTACACCCGCAACGAATCCATGATGTCGACCACCAAGCGACATCCGTCGGAGATGAAGGCGACCATCGGCGTAGATGCCGAGGGCCATGTCACCGGCATGGTCTTCACAGGCGATTTCAACACCGGCGCCTATGCCAGCTGGGGCCCGACCGTCGCCAACCGCGTGCCGGTGCATGCCTCCGGTCCCTATGCGACGCCGAACTACCGCGCCGAAGGCCGCGCCATCCACACCCACGGGCCGATCTCCGGCGCCTTCCGTGGCTTCGGTGTGCCGCAGGCGACGATCATGCAGGAGACGCTTTACGATGAGCTTGCGGGCAAGCTTGGCATGGACCAGCTCGATTTTCGGCTGAAGAACTGCCTTCGGAACGGATCCGAAACGGTTACCGGACAGCGACTGGAGTCGGGCGTCGGCATTTTCGAGTGCCTCGACTCCTTGCGACCGCATTGGGCTCGCGCGAAGGCCGACGCAGATACATTCAACAATGCCAATACGAGCAAAAAGCGCGGCGTCGGCATCGCGTCCTGCTGGTATGGCTGCGGCAACACCTCGCTGCCCAATCCGTCGACCATAAGGGTCGGTATCTCGCCGGAGGGCGAGGTCATCCTGCACCAGGGCGCCGTCGATATCGGCCAGGGCTCCAACACCGTCATCGCCCAGATCTGCGCCGACGCACTCGGCCTGCCGCTGGAAAAATTCAAGCTGAGAAGCGCCGACACCGCGATCAGCCCGGACGCCGGCAAAACATCGGCCTCGCGCCAGACTTTTGTCACCGGCAAGGCGGCCGAAAAAGCCGGCCGCGCCTTGCGCGAAAAGATCCTGCGTTTTGCCAATGTCTCGGAGAAAGCTGCCCTGCAATTGGACGGTCCGGTGATCGTCATTCGCGAGGGCGAAGCCACTCGGCGCATCGATCTCCCCGCCCTCGATGTCGATGCGGGCGGTTTCGTCTTCCGCGCCGAGGAGACCTACGATCCGCCGACGCTGCCGCTCGATGCCAAGGGCCAGGGCAAGCCTTACGCCGTCTATGGCTATGGCGCGCAGATCGCCGAACTCGAAGTCGATCTCAAGCTCGGCACGGTGAAGCTCTTGAAAATCACCGCCGCGCACGATGTCGGCAAGGCTATCAACCCGCTGCTGGTCGAAGGCCAGATCGAAGGTGGCATCGCGCAAGGCATCGGCATGGCGCTGATGGAGGAATACATCCCCGGTCGCACCGAGAATTTGCACGACTATCTCATCCCGACCATCGGCGATGTGCCTGAGATCGAGCACATATTGATCGAGGTTCCCGATCCGGAGGGACCGTTCGGCGCCAAGGGCCTGGGCGAGCATGTGCTGATCCCGACCGCACCCGCCATCCTCAACGCCATACGCCACGCCACCGGCGTTCTCATCACCAAGGTTCCGGCGACGCCGGCGCGCATCCGCGCCGCCATCCGCGAAAAAGATGGCATCCGCGACAAGGAGGCACGCCGATGAGCGAGCTTGCCGAACGCTTCGAAACCCACGATCCGGGCGAAAAGCTGGTGGCGGAAAAGATCCGCTGCGATGCCTGTCCGGTGATGTGCTACATCGCCGATGGCCGCACCGGCGCCTGCGACCGCTACGGCAATGTCGGTGGCCGCATCGTGCGTATGGACCCGCTGACCATCCTCGACCATGCGGCAGAGAGCGGCGCCGCGGTCGTGCCTTTCACTGCCGAGGGCGAGCAATGGGACGGCGAACTGGTCAACACCGGCCGCCGCTTCGTCACTGCAATCGGCGCCGGCACCACCTATCCCGACTACAAGCCGGCTCCCTTCATCGTCAGCCAGGAGGTCGAGGGGGTCGATCTGGTGACCGTGGTCACCGAAGGCATTTTTTCGTACTGCGGCGTCAAGGTGAAGATCGACACCGACCGCCATCTCGGTCCCGAAACGGCAATCGTGCGCGCGCAAGGCGAGCCGATCGGCCACGTCACGACAGGCGAATACGGCTCGCAGATGCTGTCGCTCGGCGGAGTGCATCATTTGACCGGTGGCTCTAAGGCCGAAGGCCGGGCAACCTGCGACGCGATGCTCAGTCTGTGCAATCGCAAGCCGGTCGAACTGACCATCGATGGCGGCGCCACCATCATCGTCGAAGCCGGCAAACCACCTGTCATCGACGGCAAGCAGGAACACCGTATGCGGGTCGGCTGCGGGTCGGCCACCATCGGCATGTTCGCCACGCAATGGCGCGGCCTTGTCGACGAGGTGGTGGTGGTCGACGACCATATCACCGGCGTCGTCTCCGAGCATCAGGCCGGCAAGGTGCTGGGCTGGCAGGATACCGGCATCAAGATCATCGGCCGCCGTTCGACGCCGGGCCGCTATTTCAAGGTTTCCGAGCCCGGCCTCGGCTGGGGCGGCACCTCGATTTCCGACCCGCTGTCGATCCTCGGCGAATGGAACGCCAAGAAGGGCGCCCGCCCCGGCCTGTCGCTGCTGATGGTGTCGACCACCGGCGAGCAGTTCGCCTATTACGAGCTCGACGACGAGTTGAAGCCGGTGGAAAAACCGTTCCCCGAGCGGCTGCAGAAATCGGTCGGCCTGATCGAGGACAATTGCGAGCCGGCGCTCTGCACCGTGCTGTTCATCGGCGGCGCCGGCGGTTCGCTGCGCGCCGGCGTCACCGAAAACCCGGTCAATCTCACCCGCTCGGTGCAGGGCTTGAATACCTATGTTACCGTTGGCGGCGCGCCGGTCTATGTCTGGCCGGGCGGCGGCATCACGCTGATGGTCGACGTCATGCGCGTGCCGGAAGGCGCCTTCGGCTATGTGCCGACGCCGGCGCTGGTGGCGCCGATCGAATTCACGCTACGCCGCGACGACTATGTCCGGCTGGGCGGCTACGAGGCCGAGATACGCAGCGTCGAGGATATCGTTGCCAAAGGCGGCGAATATCTCAACCCGCGCCGCGGCTCAGGCGCCGAGGCCCACAATCCATGGCCGCCGCTGGCGCAGTTGCGCCGCGTCGGCTCGAACGGGGCCTCTTGATGCAAGGCCCGCAAGTCCACTGGCTGCAGGACGGCAAGCGGCTGCACCTCAACCACGGGCCGATCGACCTGATCGTCGAGGCCTTTGGTGAGGCGGCTGAGTGTCGTGCCGCCTACGATCAGGCGATCGAGCGCTTCCAGACGATCCTGATCGAGTTGGTCGAGGAGCTTCCCGAATTGCGGCTGCCGGCATTTTTCCTGGCGCCGCGCACCTTCGCCGGCCCGACTGCGCGGCGCATGGAAGCAGCCGTCATGCCCTTGGCGGAATGCTTCATCACGCCGATGGCCGCCGTCGCCGGATCAGTAGCCGACGAAGTGCTCGCCGCGCTGCTTGCCGGTCGCAAGCTCGACCGGGCCTATGTCAACAATGGCGGCGACAGCGCCCTCCATATCGGCAAGGGCCAGTCGATGAACCTGGCGATCGCCGGCACCGGCAACGGCATGGCCGACCGCCTCACCATTCGCTCGGCGGACGGCGTGCGCGGCGTCGCCACCAGCGGCTGGCGCGGCCGTTCGTTCTCGCTTGGCATTGCCGACGCCGTCACCGTGCTGGCGCACACCGGCGCCGAGGCCGATGCGGCCGCGACACTCATTGCCAACGCCGTCGACCTGCCCGGCAATCCCGCCATCAAGCGCATTCCCGCGCAGGACTTGGCGCCCGACAGCGATCTCGGCGCGCGGCTGGTGACACAAGCCGTCGGCATGCTCGCGCGTGGCGATGTGGAGCGGGCGCTGGACAATGGCCTTGCCGTCGCCGAAGATTTTCGCCGGCGCGGCCTGATTGCCGCATCGGCGCTGTTTCTAGGTGGGGAAGCCCGCATCAGTGGTTCCATGGCGCTTGCCGCGCCCAACAAAAATCCAGGGAAGGAAGTTGCCCATGCCTGAGTTTCCGATCCGCAAGATCGCGGTTCTGACCGAAGAGATCTTTCACGATGGCGGGCCGGTCGCTGCTCTGCCGCGCCGCCGCGCTGCAGCCGTGGCCCTGGTGAAGAACCCGTTCGCCGGCCGCTACGTCGAAGAACTGCAGAGCGCCATGGACGATCTGAAGCCGCTCGGCCTGCTGCTCACCGACAAGCTCATTGCCGCATTGGGCGGCGACATCAAGCAGATCGACGCCTACGGCAAGGGCACCATCGTCGGTTCGTCAGGGGAGCTGGAACACGGCGCGCTGTGGCATGTGCCGGGCGGTTACGCCATGCGCGAGCGGCTGGGCGACGCCAAGGCGATCGTGCCGTCGGCAACCAAGGTCGGCGCCTTCGGCTCGCGGCTCGACGTGCCGCTCGGCCACACCAACGCCGCCTATGTGCGTAGCCATTTCGACGCCATGGAGGTCGGTCTCAGCGACGGGCCGCGCGCCGACGAAATCCTGTTCTGCCTCGCCATGAGCTGCGGCCCCCGCGTGCACGACCGCATGGGCGGCCTGGCGGTCGGCGACATCAAGGCCTGGGACGGCTTGCGATGAGCGGCGGGGACAATCTTCTCAAGCTCGTCGAGGCCGAAGAGCCCGACGAACATGACTACCGCCTGCAGGAGCAGGTCGGCTTCATCCTGCGCAAGGCGCATCAGCGCCATGTCTCGATCTTTGCCGCCCAGATCAGCGACCTGACGCCGCCGCAATTCGCTGCACTTGCCAAGCTGCACGACGTCGGCGAGACCTCGCAGAACCAGTTGGGCACGCTGATCGCCATGGATGCGGCGACGGTCAAGGGCGTCATCGACCGGCTGAAGGCGCGTGGCCTGGTCGATCTGACCAAACACGAGGTCGACAAGAGGCGGCTGCTGGTCAACCTCACGCCAGAGGGACGCGAGGCGATCGAGCGGCTGATCCCGCTGGCCCGCGCCATCACCCAGGAAACGCTGGCGCCGCTGACCGCCAAGGAGGCCGCTACGTTTATGCGGCTGCTGGCGAAACTCGCCTAGGCGCGCAGTCTCGTGCCTTCTGGATCGAAGAACGGCATCGGCGCCACCACCGCGCGTGTCCGCTTGCCGTCAATGTCGGTGCTGAGTTCGGTGCCGATGGCGGTGAACGGCAGCCGCAGATGCGCGGTCGCCAGCACCTTGCCCAGCGAATAGCCGTGATCGCTATAGGTGACGACACCGGCATCCTCGCCGTCGGCGAAAACCCTGGCATCCGTCGCGGCCGGCTTGTCACCGTCGAGAATCAGCCCGGTCCAGCGTTCGTCGAGCCCCTTGCCGCGAATTGTGAGCAATGCCTCGCGGCCGATGAACTCGCCCTTGTCGAACTTGATCCAGCGATCGAGCCCGACATGGAAGGGCGTACGGCTCTCGTCCATGTCGATGCCATGCGCCGGATAGGCCTTTTCCAGCCCGAGCGTGAACATGGCCAGCACGCCGTATGGCTTCAGGCCGAAATCGCTACCGGTCCGCATCAGCGCGTCCCAGACGGAAGTGGCCTCGTCCGCCGGCACGAACAGTTCGAAGCCGAGCTCGCCGGTCACCCCGGTGCGTGAGATCAGGACTTTGGTCTCGCCGACGCGCCCTGAAGTGAACGCCCAGCGTTTCAACTCTTCGAGATCGGCATCCGACACTATAGCTTTCAGCAGCTCGCGTGAGCGCGGCCCCTGTATGGTCGGGAAGGCGACGGCCGCGGTGATGTCGGTGACATAGGCCTTTCGCGCTTCAGCATGATGCTGCAGCCAGGGCAGCATCTTCAGCCGGTTGACCGAGCCGGTCACCAGCATGAAATGCTCAGGCGCCAGCCGGAACACGGTGAGGTCGTCCATGATGCCGCCATCGTCGCGGCAGACGGTGGAATAGCGCACCTGGCCGGGCTTCATCGCGGCGGCATCGTTGACGATGATGTGGTTGACCAGCGCCTCGGCTTCCGGCCCCTTGATGTCCATCTTGCCCATGGTGCTGAGATCCTGCACGCCGACATTCTTGCGCGTGTTCAGATGCTCGTCGGCGATGCCGGAATAAGTTTTGGCCGAGACGAAGTCGCCGCCGACCCGGCCCATCGTGGCGCCGAGGCCAACGATGCTGGTGTAGAAAGGGGAGCGCCGCTCAACCAAGAAACTTCTCCGTCATCTCATGAAAACGGCAGCGCCGGGTGGCGCTGCCGAGGTCGGGTTGGCTGAGGGATTAACCCCCGTAGACGTCGAAGGCGAAGTACTTGTCGTTGATTTCCTTGTACTTGCCGTTGGCACGCAGGGCGTCGATGGCGGCATTGAACTTGTCGGCCAGTTCCTTGTTGCCCTTTTGCAGGGCGATGCCGACGCCGGGTCCATGAATGGCCGGATCAGCGGTGAGCGTGCCGAGCAATTTGCAGCAGGCGCCATCGGGCTTCTTCAGCCATTCGGTCAGGATGATCGAGCCGTCCATCATCGCGTCGAGCCGGCCATTGGCCATGTCGGTGCGGGCGTCGTCGCCGGTCGGATACGCTTTCACGGTCGAGCCGGAGTATTTCTGCTCGGCGAAATTCTGGTGGATGGTTGCGCTCTGCACGCCCAGCACCTTGCCCTTCAGATCGTCCGGCGATGTGCCGGCGATGGTCGAATCCTTCGGCACGGCGATGGCCGGCGGCGTCTGGTAATATTTGTGGGTGAACTCGACCTTCTCGGCCCGTTCCGGCGTGATGGTGATGTTGATGATGGCGTCGAACTTGCCGGCCTGCAGCGCCGGAATGGAACCATCGAAATCCTGTACGGAGAATTCGCACTCGGCCTTCATCTCGGCACACAGCGCCTTGCCGAGGTCGATGTCGAAGCCGCCCAGCGTGCCGTCCGAATTGGCATAGTTGAAAGGCGGATAGGCGCCCTCGGTCCCGATCCTGAGTTTCTCGGCGGAGGCAGCACCGGTCCCAAGCAGCAGGGCGGCGGAAGCGGCAAGCACGAAACGACCGAAAAGACGCATGTTCCTGATCTCCGTTGACTAAGCAATTCCAGGGAAGGTGTTGGCGGTTTCCCGTCCGGAATTGCGCGAAAACAAGGATAGAAGTCTATGGTCTTTTGCAGGCCCCACGGAGACGGAAACGACATGCTCTGCGGCGATCACGGCGCGGCAAGCCGTCCTTCCCCAGGAATCTTACTGTGATCTAAATTACAGACCGATCATGGACATGGGCGCATGCTCAGCTGGAAGTAGACGGTCGTGGGAGGGACCTGGGGATGGACCAGCAGGAATTCGTGCAGGAAGCCGCGCAGCGGCGCATAGACGACGACATCGCCAAGCGCATCAAGGTTCACCAGGCCAACATCGAGCGGCTCGAAACCGCAAGGGAAAGCGCCGGCAATCTCGAGGCGGCCGTCGCCAACCGGCCGCTGGTGATGCTGGCGCAGGGCGATTCCTGGTTCGACTATCCGCTCACCGGCAACGGCTTTCCGTTCGTCGACACCGACGTGATCGCGCAGCTGCGCCGCATCGGCTCGATGCCGCCGACCATCCTCAACCTTGCCCATCATGGCGATGCGGCGACCGACGAGATGTCGCTGCCCAAGCAGCAGCGCATGATCGCCGCCCTGCGCAACAAGGCCAACTGGCTGGACGGCAAGCCCGATGCCATCCTGTTCTCTGCCGGTGGCAACGACATTGCCGGCGACCAGTTCTGCATCTTCCTCGACTTCAATGACGGCCACGCCCCCGGGCTGAACAAGAACCGCTTCACCAAGGCGCTCGGCATGGTCGAGGCCTGCTATCTCGATTTGTTCGCGCTGCGCGACCGCGTCGCGCCAGGCGTGCCGATCTTTGGCCATTGCTATGATTTTCCGATCCCGAACGGAGCGCATCCGTCCTGTGTCGGCCCGTGGCTGAAACCGTCGCTCGATTTCTGCAACTGGACGGTCGCCAAGGGCACGGTCATCGTTCACGACGCGCTGGCGGCGTTCCGCGATGTGGTGAAGCGCCTGGCCGACGATCCCAACAACAATTTCCATCTGGTCGACACGCAGGGAACGTTGAAGGTGGCCGACTGGGCCAACGAACTGCATCCCGATCCCGCCGGCTTCAAGAAGATCGCGCAAAAATTCGCCGATGCGCTGAAGGCCAAGCTGCAGACCTGACGCGGCTCGGGCCTGTCGGCTGTCAGGTTCCGAACAGCTCTTTGGCTTGTTCAACGGTGTAGTAACCAAGCCTGATGTCTTCGGCGACCAGTTTCGGGTCGCGCTCACGCGGATCGCCATAGCCGCCGCCGCCCGGCGTGCCGACGCGCACGCGGTCGCCGGCCTTGAGCGCGATGTCCTGTTCCTTGGACAGATGCGGCGGCACATGTGCCTCGCCGGCGCGGAACACGGTCACCGTGTTGACCGCGCCGTCCCTGCCGCCGAGCGCGCCTTGCGGGCCGAAACGGCCATGGTCCATGACGAAGGACGCGCGCGCTTCGCCTCGCAAGATCTCGACCTCATAGGCGAGGCCGAAGCCGCCGCGCTGCTTGCCGGCGCCGCCCGAGCCTTCGCGCAAGGCATAGTGGCGGTAGAGCACAGGAAACGCCTGCTCCATGATCTCGACCGGCGGCGATTTGGAAATGCCGATGGTAGAGCAGCCATTGGTCAGCCCGTCATGGCCTGAATTGCCGCCATAGCCGCCGCCGGAGATCTGATACATCACATAGTCGCGGCCGCGCGCCGGATCGTTGCCGCCCAGCGCGAAATTGCCGCTGGAGCCGGCGGGTGCAGCCGTCACCTTTTCCGGCAGCGCCTGCACCATCGCCGCGAACACCGCCTCGGCGATGCGCTGCGAGACTTCAGCCGCGCAGCCCGAGACCGGCCGTGGGTATTTGGCGTCGAGGAACGTGCCTTCCGGCCGCTTGACGATCAGGGGCTCGAAGGCGCCGGCGCTGATCGGTACATCCGGGAAAATATGGCGCATGGCGAGATAGACCGACGACAAAGTCGTCGCCAGCACGCTGTTCATCGGCCCGGCACAGGGTTTTGACGAACCGGTGAAATCGAAGGTCAGCGTGTCGCCCTTCTTCTCCACCGCGAGCGCGATGGTCAGCGGCTCGTTGACCACGCCGTCCGAGTCGACAAAGGCCTTCGAGCTGTAGGTGCCGTCGGGAATGGCGGAGATGTTGGCGCGCATCTGCTCGGCGGCGCGGCGACGCAGTTCGGCGATCGCCCCGACGACGGTTTCGTCCCCGTAACGATCGAGGATTCCATTGAGCCGGTCCTGACCGATCAACAGTGCCGCGGCTTGCGCCCTTATATCGCCGATGCGCTGGTCGGCGACGCGGATGTTGGAGCAGATGATGGCGTAGATTTCGGAGTCGAGCACGCCCTTCTTGAACAGCTTGACCGGCGGCAGCCGCAGGCCTTCCTGCTCGACGGCTGTGGCGGAGGCGGAGAAGCCGCCCGGCACCGAGCCACCGATATCGGGCCAGTGGCCGGTATTCGATAGCCAGCAAAATATCTTGCCGCCGCGGTAGACCGGCATGGCGAAGCGCACGTCCATCAGATGCGTGCCGCCGAGATAGGGATCGTTGACGATGTAGATGTCGCCGGGTTCCGGCGGCAGGCAGCGGCCGTCGGCGATCATCTCGATCACCGTTTTGGTCGAATACTGCATGACGCCGACGAACACCGGCAGGCCCTGGCTGCCTTGTGCGATCAACGAACCATCGACGGCCGAGTAGATGCCGTCGGAGCGGTCATTGGCCTCGGCGATGACAGGCGAGAAGGCAGCGCGGGAGAAAGTGAGATCCATCTCGTCGCAGACCTGCTGCAAGGCTGCCTGCAGGACCGAAAGCGTGATGGCGTCGAGCTTTTGCATCTCAGGCCTCGCCGATATCGATGATGATGTTGCCGTCGGCGTCAGAACGTGCACGGTCGCCGGGTTCGAGCACGGTGGTGGCGTCCATCTGTTCGAGCATCGCCGGCCCTTGGATAACGGCATCGAGCGGCAATTTTTCGCGTGCGTATATCGGCGTATCGTGCCAGCGTCCGGCATACCAGACCGGCCTTGTCTCGCGCAGCGCCTCGTCTAGCGTCTTTGTACGTCCGGCCGGGTCGATCAGCCGTGACAGGTCGATCGCCGGCCGCACGCCCGTCACCGACGTGTTGAGGTTGACCAGATTGGCGCGGATCTCCGGCAGTTCGACCTTGAAGCGGGCGAAATAGGCTTTTTCGAACAGCGCCTGCAACTCCTGCCTTGTCACCGACGACGACGGCAGCGCCACGTTGATGATGTGGGTCTGGCCGACGAACTGCATGTCGGCGGAATGGGTGACGCGGATCGTTTCCGGCTTCACCGCTTCCTTGCCGATCAGTTCCTCGCCTTCCCCGCGGTGACGTTCCAGCACCTCGCGAAGCCTGGCTTCATCGAGCACGGCGACCGGCTGGTTGATCGTGTTGACGAAGTCGTGACGCAGATCGGCCACGACGCAGCCGAGCGCATTGGTGATGCCCGGACGCGCCGGCACCAGCACGCGGGGCAGGCCGAGTTCGCGCGCCAGGGCGGAGGCATGCAGCGGCCCGGCGCCACCGAAGGCGAACAGCGCGAAATCGCGCGGATCATGGCCGCGCGACACCGAGACCATGCGGATGGCGCCGGCCATCTTCATGTTGCCGAGGCGCAGCACCGCGCCCGCCGCTTCGACGCCGGAGAGGCCGGCGGCCTTGCCTATTCTGTCTTCGAAGATACCGGTGACCCGCTCGACGGTGACCGGATTTTCGACCGCCAGCAGCTTCTTCGGCGCCAGCCGCCCGAGCACCAGATTGGCGTCGGTGATGGTCGGCTCCAGGCCGCCGCGGCCGTAGCAGATCGGGCCGGGATTGGCGCCAGCACTTTCCGGGCCGATCTGGATCAGGCCGGCGGCATCGACCCGGGCGATGGAGCCGCCGCCGGCACCGACCGTATGCACCGCCACCATCGGCACATGGATCGGCATCGCATATTCGATCTCGATCTCGTTCGAGACGGCGGGCTCCGCATTCCGGATCAGCGCCACGTCGGTCGAGGTGCCGCCCATGTCGTAGGTGACGAGGTTTTCAAAGCCGGCGCGCTTGCCCGTATAGGCGGCCGCGATGACACCCGAAGCCGGGCCTGACATCACGGTCTTGGCCGACTCGCGCGTGACGAAGCGGGCCGAGATCATGCCGCCATTGCCGTTCATGATCAGGAAGTCGCGGGCATAGCCTTTGGCGGCCAACTCCCTGCGCAGCCGCTCGACATAGCGCTCGAGGATCGGCTGCACCGAGGCGTTCACCGCGGCGGTCACGCCGCGCTCGAATTCGCGGGCTTCCGACAGCAGCGCATGGCCAGTCGTGATGTAGCCGTTCGGCCAAAGCTCGGCGGCGATTTCGGCGGCGCGCCGCTCATGCCCAGGGTTGGCGTAGGAATGCAGGAAATGGATGACGAGGGACTCGCAGCCGGCGACGATCAGCGTCTTCACGGCGTCGCGCATCTCGGCCTCGTCGAGCGGCGTGCGCACCGCGCCCGACGCCTCGACGCGCTCCGAAACTTCCAGCCTGAGATCACGCGGGATGATCGGAACGAAGCTTCCGGTCATGCCATAGGGCTGCGGCCGTGTGCGGCGGCCAAGCTCAATCACGTCGCGAAAACCGCGCGTGGTGATCATGCCGGTTTTCGCCAGCCTGCGTTCCAGAACCGCGTTGGTCGTGGTGGTCGTGCCATGCACGATGAGGTCGATGCCGTCTATGGCAAAGCCTGTGGCGCCCAGCGCTGAAACCACGCCGAACGCCTGGTTGTCGACCGTCGTCGGCGTCTTGGCGATATGCACCTTTCCGCCGTCATTTCCGTCGATCAAAATGAGGTCGGTGAAGGTTCCGCCAACATCGATGCCGGCAACGACGTGACCCAGGGAATCCGGTTGTTGCACCGAAAAATTCTCTTTCATTGTCGAAATCCGAAATGGCGGAACTACGAATATGCCGCAGTTTGGAAAGCTGTTTTAGCGTGGTATCTTGACACAAATATCGTTTGTATACTAATAAATCTGAGACACAAGAGCTCACTGCTTTGGAGTGTGTGAACGGCACGCCGGGACCTGAAGGGTCTGGGCGCGCAGGAAACGGTTTGGCGCCCGCACAGGCGTGGGCAAGACAGAGTTGGATTTGATGAACACCACATCCGCACTCAACACAGCCGGCGCCCGTCCGCTGCAGTTTCCGATTCCGGCCAATGTCTATGCCGAAACCGTCGTCTCGGTGAAGCATTACACCGACCGCCTGTTCTCGTTCCGCATCACCCGTCCGCAGTCGCTGCGCTTCCGCTCCGGCGAGTTCGTCATGATCGGGCTGCCCAATGCCGAAAAGCCGGTGTACCGCGCCTATTCGGTGGCAAGCCCGGCCTGGGACGAAGAGCTGGAATTCTTCTCCATCAAGGTGCCGGACGGTCCGCTGACCTCCGAACTGCAGAAGATCCAGGTCGGCGACACCGTCATCATGCGCCAGAAGTCGACCGGCACGCTGGTCGTCGACGCGCTGACCCCGGCAAAGCGCCTGTTCATGATCTCGACCGGCACCGGCATTGCGCCCTTCGCCAGCCTTCTGCGCGACCCCGATACCTACGAAAAATTCGATCAGGTCATCCTGACCCACACCTGCCGCGACAATGCCGAACTGACCTATGGCCAGGAGCTGGTGGCGGCGCTCGAGAACGATCCGCTGATCGGCGAACTTACCGGCGGCCGGGTCACGCTCTACAACTCAACGACCCGCGAAGAATCGGCGCGCATGGGCCGCATCACGGCGCTGATCGGCTCCGGCAAATTCTACGCCGACCTCGGCATCGAGAAGCTCAATCCGGAGACGGACCGCATCATGATCTGCGGCTCGATGCATATGCTGAAGGACGTCAAGGAAATGGCCGAAAGCCTCGGCTTCCATGAGGGCTCGCTCAGCCATCCCTCGACCTTCGTCGTCGAGCGCGCTTTCGTCGGCTGACATCAGCCGGCGCTTCGGCGCCTGCTTCTCGATTGGAATTTTGACCATGCGGTCAAAATTCAGCTGCTTTCGCCGCCTTTTTCCGCTATGACCGCTTGAAGGACTCGTGAAGCGATGCTTCACGGGCTATCTTCGGTGTGCGTCGCCTAAAAACCGTGATGCGGTCCGGGAGCAACGACACGCACCACGACGTAAAATCGTCGAGCGAAAGGGCAGGAGATGAGCAGCACAATCCGCGAAGCCGATCTCGGCGCGTCCAAGGTCACGCCGCTGCCGGCACGTGCGGCCGCCAACACGCCCGTGCCGCAATCGCATGGCATCGCCCGCAACACCGGCATGCGGCTCGATCTCGGCTTCATGGAATCGGTGCGCTCGGTCAACCGCTCGGCGCTGGAACGCAGGGTCGCCAGCCTCACAAAGCGGCGCTCGATCAAGGCTGACAACCAGGCGGCATGGCTGCTGCGCGCGGTCTCCTGCATGGATTTGACGACTCTGAATTCCAACGACACCGAAGAGCGGGTGCGCCGCCTATGCGCCAAGGCGATCAACCCGTTCCGTCGCGACATCGTCGAGGGGCTTGGCATCGAGGGCGAAAAAATCCGCCCGGCGGCGGTCTGCGTCTATCATCCATTCGTCGCGACGGCTGTTGATGCCGTGCGCGGCACCGGCATCCATGTCGCCGCCGTCTCCACCGCTTTCCCGCACGGCCTTGCGCCGCTGTCGACCCGCCTGCAGGAGATCGAGGCATCGGTGCGCGACGGCGCCGACGAGATCGACGTCGTCATCCCGCGCGGCCTGGTCTTCGGCGCCAAGTGGCAGGAGCTCTACAACGAGATCGTCTCGATGCGCGAAGCCTGCGGCGATGCGCATCTCAAGGTCATTCTCGGCACCGGCGACCTCGCCACGCTGCGCAATGTCATGCTGGCCTCGATGGTGGCGATGATGGCCGGCGCCGATTTCATCAAGACCTCGACCGGCAAGGAAAGCGTCAACGCCACGCTGCCCGTCGGCCTTGCCATGGTGCGCGCCATCCGAGCCTATTTCGAGGAGACCGGCTTTCTCATCGGCTTCAAGCCGGCCGGCGGCATCTCTACAGCCAAGGCTTCGCTCGACTGGCTGGTGCTGATGAAGGAGGAGCTCGGCCGGCCATGGCTGGAGCCAGACCTGTTCCGCTTCGGCGCCTCGAGCCTCCTCACCGACATCGAGCGCCAGCTCGAGCACCATCTGACCGGGCATTATTCGGCCAATCACCGCCACGCAATGGCGTGAGGCGGATGAAGGCCTTGAACGTCGTGTTCCTTCGCCCCTCCCTCTGTCCTGCCGGACATCTCCCCCCAAGTGAGGGAGATGTCCGGCAGGACAGAGGGGGGCGCCACAGAGCGCCTGCCAAGACGATTATCTGGAGCGCGTCATGAACATTCTCGAACGCTATCACGCCATGGAATACGGCCCGGCGCCGGAAGCCCGCACCGAGGCCGATGCCTGGCTTGCCGGACGCGATTTCGGCAAGGCGCTGTTCATCGACGGCGGCTGGAAGGCAGCAGGCGGCGGCAAGACCTTCGAGACCAGCGAACCCTCATCCGGCAAGCTGCTGGCCAAGATCTCCGATGCCGGCGCCGCCGATATCGACGCAGCCGTTGCCGCAGCCACCAAGGCGTTGCCGAAATGGTCGGCGTCCTCCGGCTACCAGCGCGCCAAGGTGCTTTACGCCATCGGCCGCGCGATGCAGCGTCATCAGCGCCTGTTCGCAGTGCTTGAGTCAATCGACAACGGCAAGCCGATCCGCGAAAGCCGCGACATCGACGTGCCGCTGGCCATCCGCCATTTCATCCATCATGCCGGATGGGCGCAGGCGCTCGACATGGATTTCTCCGGCCACAAGGGCGTCGGTGTCGTCGGCCAGATCATCCCGTGGAATTTCCCGCTGCTGATGCTGGCCTGGAAGATTGCGCCGGCCCTCGCCGCCGGCTGCACAGTGGTGCTGAAGCCGGCCGAATTCACCCCGCTCACGGCCATCCTGTTCGCCGAGATCTGCGAGCGCGCCGGCGTGCCGAAGGGCGTCGTCAACATCGTCCAGGGCGGGCCGGAAGCGGGCGTCGCCATCGTCAACCATCCCGGCATCCAGAAGATCGCCTTCACCGGCTCTTCGGAGGTCGGCAAGATCATCAGGAAAGCCACGGCCGGATCGGGCAAGAAACTGTCTCTGGAGCTCGGCGGCAAGTCGGCCTTCATCGTCTTCGAGGACGCCGATCTCGACAGCGCCGTCGAAGGACTGGTCGACGGCATCTGGTTCAACCAGGGCCAGGTCTGCTGCGCCGGGTCACGGCTTCTGGTGCAGGAAGGCATTGCCGATGCCTTGATCGCCAAGGTCAAGGTCAGGATGAGCCGGCTTCGCGTCGGCAGCCCGCTCGACAAGAACACCGATATCGGACCGCTGGTCGACGCCACACAGCTCGACCGCGTCAAGGGTCTGGTCGCCGAAGGCGCCAGACAGGGCGCCGTCTGCTGGCAGCCCGACGCGGTGCTGCCGCCTTCCGGCTACTACCACCTGCCGACGCTCGCCACCGGTGTTTCGCCGGCAAATATATTGGCGCAGGAAGAGGTGTTCGGTCCGGTTCTGGCCACCATGACCTTCCGCAACACCGAGGAAGCGATCGAGCTTGCCAACAACACGCGCTATGGGCTGGCCGCCTCGGTGTGGAGCGAAAACATCAACCTCGCGCTGCATGTCGCGCCGCAATTGAAGGCCGGCGTCGTTTGGGTGAACGGCACCAACATGTTCGACGCCGCCTGCGGCTTCGGCGGCTATCGCGAAAGCGGCTTTGGCCGCGAGGGCGGGCGCGAGGGCATGTTCGAGTATCTCTCGGCAAAGCTGCCGCTTGGTCCCGTGATCAAGCCGACGGCGTCTTCGGCGCAGCCGGTCGAGCAATCGGATGGCGGCGCTATCGATCGTACGGCAAAGCTGTTCATCGGCGGCAAGCAGGTGCGGCCCGACGGCAATTATTCGCTGGCGATAGCCACTGCCAAGGGCAAGCTCGCCGGCGAAGTCGCTCTCGGCAGCCGCAAGGACATCCGCGACGCCGTTGCCGCCGCCCGCGCCTGCAAGGCGTGGCCGGAGGCGACCGCCTACAATCGTTCCCAGGTGCTCTATTATCTCGCCGAAAACCTGTCCGGCCGCACCGGCGAATTTACCGCACGCTTGACCGAACTGACCGGCGCCAACGCCAAGGCCGCGCGGGAGGAAGTGGAACAATCGATCGAGCGCCTGTTCCTCTATGCCGGCCTTGCCGACAAGTATGAGGGCAGGGTGCATCAGCCACCGGCCCGCGCCGTCACGCTCGCTTTGCACGAGCCGGTCGGCGTCCTCGGCATCGTCGCCCCGGACAGCGCGCCGCTGCTTGGCTTCATCTCCCTGACCGCACCTGCGCTTGCCATGGGCAATACCGTGGTGGCCGTGCCGTCGGAAAAATACCCGCTGCTCGCCACCGATCTCTACCAGGTGATCGAATATTCCGACGTTCCGGCCGGCGCCATCAACATCGTCACCGGGCGCACGGCGGAGCTTGCCGGCGTGCTGGCCAAGCATGACGATGTCGACGGGCTCTGGCTGTTCGCCGACGCCGACACTTGCGCGAGGGCGGAGGCCGATTCCGTCGGCAATCTCAAGCGCGTCTGGACCGGCAACGGCCGCAGCCTCGACTGGGCCTCCGACGAGGCCGCCGGCGATGCCCTGCTGCGCCGCGCCGTCGAAGTGAAGAACGTCTGGGTGCCATACGGCGACTAATGCCGCCTGAAACGTGCTGTGCTTGAGTGAACCATGGTAGCGTGACTCGTTGTCCGGTTGTCATACATGTTGTTGCATCAGAGCAAGCGATGTGTATTACATCGGCCGTCGCGAAGGTGATCGCGTTCGGGCTTGACGCTTGGACATGTGTTCTTTAACCAGAAAAAACATTTGTTATTTAAGGACTGATGGATTGTGCAGGCCGCATAGTCGCGCCTGTCTGGCACGGGACGCCCCAGTCAGCCGGCAGTAAATCGGGCCGAGCAGTGGCCAAAGAGGGCGAGGAGAAACGCATGGCGGATCTAGCAGGCAAGGTCGTTGTCGTCACGGCGGCGGCGCAAGGCATCGGCAGGGCGAGCGCATTGGCCTTCGCCAAGGCCGGCGCCGTCGTGCACGCCACCGACATCAACGAGGCGCTGCTGGCCGAACTCGCCAAGACCTCCGGCATCAAGACCCGCAAGCTCGACGTCCTCAACGATGATGCCGTCACGTCGGGCTTCGCCGAAATCGGCCGCGTCGACGTGCTGTTCAACTGCGCTGGCTTCGTTCATTCCGGCTCGATCCTCGAGATGAAGGATGCCGATCTCGACTTCGCCTTCAACCTCAATGTCCGCGCCATGATCCGCACCATTCGGGCGGTACTGCCCGGCATGCTGGAGCGCGGCGATGGCTCGATCATCAACATGTCGTCCGTCGCCGGCGCCGGCAAGGGCGTGCCCAACCGCTTCGCCTATGGCGTCTCCAAGGCGGCCGTGATCGGTCTCACCAAGGCGGTTGCCGCGGACTATGTCGCCAAGGGCATTCGCTGCAACGCCATCTGCCCCGGCACCGTCGAGAGCCCGTCGCTGCAGGACCGCATGCATGCGCAGGGCGATTACGAGGCGGCCCGCGCAGCCTTCATTGCCCGCCAGCCGATGGGCCGTCTCGGCACGCCCGAGGAAATCGCCGACCTTGCCGTCTACCTCGCCGGCGCCACTTACACCTCGGGGCAGGCCTATAATATCGACGGCGGCTGGTCGATCTGAGCATAGTCTCGATACGCAGGTTCCGGGTCGACCAGTCCTAAAGTCCGGCTTGCCCCAGGTCGGATCCGTTAGCCAGAGTCGGCCAGTCCTCGTCGCTTTGGCAGAGTGAGTTGAAAACGGCCTTGGGCCGCAATTTGGAGAGCAAGATGAAACTGCTGCGCTATGGCGAGATAGGGAGCGAACGCCCCGGCCTGCTCGATGCGGATGGAACGATCCGCGATCTTTCGGGTCATGTCACCGACATTGCCGGCAAGGCGCTCGATCCGGCGTCGCTCGAGACATTGTCGAAGCTCGATCCGAACTCGCTGCCGGCGGTTTCCGGCAAGCCGCGCCTCGGCGCCTGCGTCGCAGGCACGGGCAAGTTCATCTGCATCGGCCTGAATTATTCCGACCATGCCGCCGAAACCGGCGCCACCGTGCCGCCGGAGCCGATCATCTTCATGAAGGCGAGCTCGGCCATTGTCGGCCCCGACGATGATGTGCTGATCCCGCGCGGTTCGGAAAAGACCGACTGGGAGGTTGAACTCGCCGTGGTCATCGGCAGAAAAGCCAAATATGTCAGCGAGGCCGATGCGCTGGATTATGTCGCCGGCTATGCCGTTGCCCATGACGTGTCCGAGCGAGCCTTCCAGGCCGAGCGCCAGGGCCAGTGGACCAAGGGCAAGAGCTGCGACACGTTCGGTCCGACCGGGCCGTGGCTTGTCACCAAGGACGAGGTTGCCGATCCGCAGAACCTCAAAATGTGGCTGACGGTCAACGGCAAGACGATGCAGAACGGCTCGACCAGGACCATGGTCTACGGCGTCGCCTATCTCGTTTCCTATCTCAGCCAGTTCATGTCGCTGCATCCTGGCGACATCATCTCCACCGGCACCCCGCCCGGCGTCGGTCTCGGCATGAAGCCGCCGGTGTTCCTGAAGCCCGGCGATGTGGTGGAACTGGGCATCGAGGGGCTCGGCCAGCAGAAGCAGACCTTCAAGGCGGATGCCTAGCCGCCTCGTCCCTTAGAGCGTTTCACCGTTTGCCGGCGAAACGGTCTATCTCTTTGTTTGCCGGGCGGCTGGCGCCTCTTGTCAGCGCCAGCCCAGAGCCGGCGCGACGTGCTTCAGGATCGCCTCGATCACGTGGGCGTTGTACTCGACGCCGAGCTGGTTGGGGACGGTCAGAAGCAGCGTGTCGGCCTCGGCGATCGCTTCATCCTCTTTCAGCTGCTTGACCAGCACATCGGGCTCGGCGGCATAGGAGCGGCCGAAGACGGCAAGCTTCTCAGGCTCGATATAGCCGAAATGATCTTCGCTGCTGCCGCCGCCGAAATAAGCGCGGTCGCGGTCGTTCACCAGCGCAAAGATGCTGCGGCTGACCGACACGCGCGGCTCGCGTGTGTGGTCGGCCGCCTTCCACGCCGCGCGATAGGCGCGGATCTGTTCGGCCTGCTGGATGTGGAGCGGCTGGCCGCCCTCATCGAACTTCAGCGTCGAACTTTGCAGGTTCATGCCGAGCTTGCCCGCCCATTCGGCGGTGGCGTTGGTAGCGGCGCCCCACCAGATCCGGTCGCGCAGGCCGGCCGAGAACGGCTCGAGCCGCAGCATTCCCGGAGGATTGGGGAACATCGGCCGCGGATTGGGTTGCGCGAAACCTTCGCCGCGCAGCACGTCCAGGAACACCTCGGCATGGTTGCGCGCCATGTCGGCATCGCTTTTGCCGTCCTGCGGCACGTAGCCGAAGTAGCGCCAGCCGTCGATCACCTGCTCCGGCGAACCGCGGCTGATGCCAAGCTGCAGCCGGCCACCGGCGATCAGGTCGGCAGCACCCGCATCCTCGGCCATATACAGCGGATTCTCATAGCGCATGTCGATGACGGCGGTGCCGATCTCGATGCGGCTGGTGCGGGCGCCGACCGCGGCCAGAAGCGGAAATGGCGAAGCGAGCTGGCGGGCAAAATGATGGACGCGGAAATAGGCGCCGTCCGCGCCCAGCTCCTCGGCGGCGACGGCCAGGTCGATCGACTGCAGCAGCGCGTCGGAAGCCGAGCGCGTCTGCGATTGCGACGAGGGCGACCAATGGCCGAAAGAAAGAAAGCCGATCTTCTTCATGCGCGCATCCTGTTCTTTGATTCCAGTTGCCTACTTCGTCGCCCACGCGATCGGGTTCAATCGACACTCACACAACGCAGTGTCAATGCCGCCGGCCCTTGACGGTTTCGCGACGATACCCATCGGTGCGCAAAGGACCAAGGCCATGGTCCCCGGCGATGCCTTGCGCGACCGCGTCAGCATCTGCCGCGGCGCTTTTGGGGCCAAATGAACCAACCAAAGGCGATGTACCGCAAACTCCATTCGCTTCAGAGCCCGGTTTTGAAATCTTCTCGCTCATTTAATTCTACAAAATCGGTAGGCTTAATGCGGACAGTTTGCGAGAAGGAGCCTCGGATGTCAAAAAAGCTGGTGGTGGGGTTGTCCGGCAACCTGACCCGTCCGTCCAAGACGAAGGCATTCGTCAGCCACATCGCCGGTGAGGTGGCGAGCCGGGCCGGCTCGGCTTTGAGCGTTTTCGACATCGAGGATCTCGGCCCGTCCTTTGCGCCTGCAAGACAGCTTGGCGATCTCGATCCGGCGGCGCGCGGTATTATCGAGCAGCTGCTCGGCGCCGACGTGCTGGTGGTCGGCTCCCCGACCTTCAAGGGCAGCTACACCGGGCTGTTCAAGCACTTCTTCGACCTGCTCGACCCGTCGTCGCTGCGCGGCAAGCCGATCATCCTGGCGGCAACAGGCGGCGGCGAGCGTCATTCGCTAGTCGTCGAACACCAGTTGCGGCCGTTGTTCGGCTTCTTCGAGGCGCAGACCCTGCCGACCGCGATCTACGCCTCGGACAAGGACTTTGCAGATGGCGTGCTGGTGTCAGAGGCAGTCAAGGCGCGAGCCCGGCAGGCGGTCGCCGAAGCATGCCGGGTGGCCGGCGTGCCCTACAGCGTCGTCCTTGCCGCCTGAAACCACGATCCGCGACGCAATATTCCATCCCGCATAGACCAGAAGGACGCCTGCAATGACTCGAGCCAGCAAGTCCGATAGCAGGCCGCGGCAGATCAAGCTCGGCGCTTTCCTGCCCGGCGGCGGGCAGCATATCGCCGCCTGGCGTCATCCCGATGCGCCGGCCGACGGCGCCACCAATTTCGAGTTCCACAAGCAACTGGCGCTGACCGCCGAGCGCGGCCTGTTCGACGCCTATTTCCTGGCCGACAACCTGACCGTCGGCCTCGGCGCCCGCGAGGGCGGCAACGCCAAGATCGCCGGCTTCGAGCCGGTGACGCTGTTTGCGGCGCTGGCGCCGCTGACGACGCATCTCGGCTTCATCGCAACGGCGTCCACCACTTATGAGGAGCCTTACACGCTGGCGCGCAAATTCGCTTCGCTCGACCTGTTGTCGAACGGCCGCGCCGGCTGGAACGTGGTGACCTCGGCCGGCGACGAAACGGCACGCAATTTCAACCGCGACGTCCAGCCCAGCCATGCCGAGCGCTATGCCAGGGCGCATGAGCATGTCGAGACGGTCAAGGCGCTGTGGGACAGCTGGGAGGATGACGCCTTCATCCGCGACAAGCAGTCGGGCCGTTTCTACGACAAGGACAGATTGCACGACATCGACCACAAGGGCGAGCATTTCAACGTCAAGGGTCCGCTCAACGTGCCGCGCCCGGTGCAAGGACATCCGGTTGTCGTACAAGCGGGGCAGTCGGAAGACGGCCGTGGGCTTGCCGCGCACTCGGCCGAGGTCATCTTCACCGCCCATCAGAAGCTCGAGACGGCGCAGGAATTCTACCGCGACATCAAGGCGCGCGTGGCTGAAGTCGGCCGCGATCCCGACCAGGTGCTGATCATGCCGGGCGTCGCGCCCTTCGTCGGCCGCACCGAGGACGAGGCCCGTGCCAAATACCAACAGCTTAACGACCTTATCCTGCCCGAGGACGGTGTCGCCCTGCTCAACGGGCTGGCCGGCCAGACGCTCGACATCAGGGGCTATCCGCTCGACGGCCCGTTGCCGCCGAGCAAGGAAACCGAAGGCATGAAAAGCCGCCAGGCGCTGATCCGGCAGATTGCCGACGAGCACAATTTCAGCATCCGCCAGCTTTACCAATGGGTAGCGACGGCGCGCGGCCACTACACCATCGTCGGCAGCGTCACGCAGGTCGCCGATCAGCTGGAGGAATGGTTCACCAGCGAGGCGGCCGACGGCTTCAACATCCTGCCGCCCTGGCTGCCCGGCGCGCTCGACGATTTCGTCGACCTGGTCATTCCCGAGCTGCAGCGGCGCGGCCTGTTCCGCACGGCTTACGAAGGCCGCACGCTGCGCGAGAATCTCGGCCTCAGGCGCCCGGAAAATCCATGGACCGTCGCCCGCTCGACCGTCCTTGCCGCCGAATGACCTTGGCATCGAAGGGGTGAAGCAATGACGCTGCAGCACATCGATCGGCAGATCACGGTTCGCCGCAGTGGTGGCGAAACTGGGCTCGGCACCGACTTCCTGAACCTCGGCAGCAAGGCGGCTGTTCGCTTCCTGAAGCGCTACGGCGTGCTTGCCGGCTTCCTGGCGCTCTGGCAGGTGGCGAGCAGCGTCGGCTGGGTCAACGCGGCGGTGCTGCCGCCGATCGACATGATCGTCGTCGCACTCTGGAAGGGGCTTGCCGGCGGCAGCCTGCTCGGCGACATCGCCATCAGCCTGCAACGCGCCGGCATCGCCTTTGCGGCGGCTGTAGCCGTTGCCATTCCGCTCGGCCTGTTCATGGGCCAGGTGCGCCCGGTCGAAACCGCGCTCGATCCGATCCTGCAGGTGTTCCGGCAGACCTCTGCACTGGCGCTCTACCCGGTGTTCATCCTGCTCTTGGGACTTGGCGAGACCTCGAAGATCTTCGTCATCTTCTGGGCGACGCTGTTTCCGCTGCTGCTCAATACCACCAGCGGCGTCAAGGAAGTCGATCCCAAGCTGCTTGAAATGGCGCGCGTCTATGGTGCGAGCCGGCTCACCGTGTTTCGCCGCGTCGTACTGCCGGGCGCCGTGCCGTCGATCTTCGTCGGCTTGCGGCTGAGCGCCACCACCGCGCTGCTGCTGCTGATCGCGTCCGAGATGATCGGTGCCAACAAGGGCATCGGCTTCCAGGTGATGAACGCGCAGTACAATTTCCAGATCCCGCTGATGTTTGCGGCAATCGTCATCCTCGCCGGGCTTGGCCTGATCGCCAACCAGGCATTGGTCACCCTGCAGCGGCGGCTCTGTCGCTGGAGCAATCCTGTCAACTGAGCAGTCCGCCCCTCACCGTTTACCTCCAGGAAGGACCCGATCATGAAAATCACCCGCCGTTCGCTGCTTGCCGGCGCGCCGCTTGCCGCCGGCCTCATCGCCGCCGGCCTGCCGCGCATGGCCTTTGCGCAAGCCGCAGCCGTCAAGTTCCGCTACCTCGCCAGCCGTGGCAGCATCTCCCCGCACGAGCTGGCCGACGAGCTTGGCTACTTCAAAGGGCTCGGCGTCGAGCTGGAGAATGTCGGCTATTCCTCGGGTGGACCGGAATCGCTGTTTGCGCTGTCTTCCGGCAGCGTCGACATCGGCTCGGCCGCCACCGCGGCGGTGATCAACTCAATCTCGGGCGGCAACGACTTCGTCGCGGCGTATCCGAGCAACGGCATCAACAAGGATGTGAAGAGCGTCTTCTACGTGCTGGAAGACAGCCCGATCAAATCGATCGCCGACATTGCCGGCAAGACCATCTCGGTCAACACGCTCGGCGCTCATCTCGACTATACGGTGCGTGAGGCCCTGCACAGCGTCGGCCTGCCGCCGACCGCCGCCAACCTCATTGTCGTGCCCGGCCCGCAGCTTGAGCAGACGCTGCGCTCGCGCCAGGTCGACATTGCCGGCCTCGGCTACTGGCAGGCGACCTTTGCCGGCGCGCTGGTCGCCAATGGCGGCGTGCGCGGCGTGTTCGACGACACGCAGGTGCTCGGCGAGCTCGCCGGCGGCTTCGTCGTACTCAGGCGCGACTTCATTGCCGCCAACCCGGATGCGGCGCGCAACTTCGTCGAACAGTCGGCGCGCGCCTCGGACTGGTCGCGCCAGAACCCGGACGAAGCCCGCAAGGTGCTGGCCACTATCCTCGACAAGCGCGGTGAAAACGGCGATCTCGCCCGCTACTGGACCGGCTTTGGTCTGCGCGAAGGTGCGCAGGCGACCGACCGCGACATCGACTTCTGGGTCGCCGTGCTGGAGCGCGACGGCCGTCTGGCCAAGGGCAAGCTGAAAGCCGCCGACATTCTGTACCGGCCCGGCGAAACCAAGATCAACTGAGCTCTGAAATAGCTGAGAGATGAGATGACCGGTTCCAACCGCGGCGGGGAGGTCTCGATCCGCGACCTGTCCAAATCCTTCAGCCTCGGCGGGCGCCAGCTTGCCGTGCTGCGGACGCTCAACCTCGACATTCGTTCGGGGGAATGCCTGGTCATTGTCGGCGCCAGCGGCTCCGGCAAGACCACGCTGCTGCGTATTCTGGCCGGGCTGGAGGCGGCCGACAGCGGCGGTGTCGCGATCGACGGCCAGCCGGTGCATGGCGTCGGCGCCGAGCGTGCCGTGATCTTCCAGGAGCCGCGGCTGCTGCCGTGGCTGAGCGTGCTCGGCAATGTCGCGTTCGGCCTCGAAGTGCGCGGTGTTCCCAAGAGGCAGGCCGAGGAACGCGCCCGCTTCTACGTCGCCCTGGTCGGCCTTGCCGAATTCGCCGATGCTTTTCCGAGCCAGCTTTCCGGCGGCATGGCGCAGCGCGTCGGCATCGCCCGGGCGCTCACCGTGCAGCCCGAGATCCTTCTGCTCGACGAGCCGCTGGGGGCGCTGGACGCCATGACCAAGATCGGCATGCAGGAGGAACTGGCGCGCATCTGGAGCGAGGAGAACGTCACCATGGTGATGGTCACCCACGATCTGGAGGAGGCGATCTATCTTGCCGACCGGGTGCTGATCCTGCCCAAGGAGAAAGGCGGCGCGGCGCGGTTGATCGACATCGACCTGCCACGCCCGCGCGAGCGCAGCGAGAGCCGCTTCGTGCGCTATCGCGAAGAACTGCTGCGCGAATTCGGCCTGCACTGATCGGGGAAGGGGCCAGCCGTGGCTCCCCCGGAAGATTAGCTCTCGCAATTATTGCTTGGTGAACGTGCCCGTATAGGTTCGGTCGGCAAGCCCATAGGTGACGGCCAGCGTTCCGTCCGCCTGAATGACCGCGCTGACGTCCGCGCCATTGGGAAGGCGCCGCAGTTTCAACGTGTTGCCGAAAATCTTGCCTTCGCCGTCGGCCACGCCCGGTTTGTTGTCGGCGACATCGCCCCAGGCATAGGTGGCGGTGACATTGCCGCCGCGCGTAATCGTCAGCACGGCGAGCTTGCCGTCATACATCCCGTCCAGCTGTCCGCCCCATATGCCGGAAAACGCGACATACTTGGCCGGGACGCCTTCGCCGGGCGGCATAACCCGCACGGATGGATCGAGGACCGCCGCACCATCAGGAGCAGAGATCGCGGCAGGCGCCATGGGCTGAGGTGCGGGCGTTGGCGGCGGCGATGATGGTTCAGGCGCCGACTGGCAGGCGACAAGCACGAATGCCGCGAAACCGAGCGTCGGAAAAAGACTGTTTGGTGGAGCCAATCGGGATCGAACCGACGACCTCTTGAATGCCATTCAAGCGCTCTCCCAACTGAGCTATGGCCCCACTCCGGCAGTCAGCCGTCGCCGTTGCCGGCGAGAGGTCCGGCGCGGGTTTCAGGACCGCGCCGTTTAGTGCAGGCGGCTTCTAACCCCGCCTTCCCTGAAGATCAAGCCTTCGAGGGCCGCTTTTTCGTCATAGCCCGTCAACGCCGCTAAATGCATGCGTTCGAAGCGTTCCTAGACTTCGTCGTCGTCGTCGCCGACGCCGATCATGTCGGCGACGTCGTCGTCTTCTTCCTCTTCGTCGGCAAGGAAAGTATCGTCCTCATCGTCGCCTAGATCGACATCGTCCTCGTCGTCGCCCAGGTCGGGAAGCTCGTCGCCGGCCTTGACGTCTTCGTCGGCCTCTTCAAGCGAGACGACTTCAACGCCTTCTTCTTCCTCGGCGTCCACTTCCTTCTCGGCCACTTCCTCTTCCTCTTCGAGGGCGGCGATCTTGCCGTCCTCGAAATAGGAACGCGGATACGTCTTGCCCGTATAGGGCGAGACGATAGGGTCCTTGTTCAGGTCGTAGAATTTTCGGCCCGTTTCAGGGTCGACACGCTTTGTGCCAAGTTCGTTTTTTGCCACGTCAAGCCTCGTCAGTAAAAGAGTGGTCCCCTTAACCACAGTTTACCGCGCTGTCAAAGCGAAAAGCCGGCGTCACAAAACCAAGCACTGAAAGGCCTCGCGCCAAGCGACGACCATGGGGATGACCATTCGTGCCCGCCGTGATACGAGACCGCCGCAACAAATGAAAAGCGCCGGCGCGCCGGCATTCCGTCCAGGGAAATTCCATGTCTCACGCCGCCGCTGCCAAGCCGGCCACCGCCCGCAAATCATCCGCCCTTTCCGGCACCGCTCGCGTGCCGGGCGACAAGTCGATTTCGCACCGTTCCATGATGTTCGGCGGCCTTGCCTCCGGCGAAACCCGCGTCACCGGCCTGCTCGAAGGCGAGGATGTGATGCGCACGGCGGCCGCCATGAAGGCGATGGGCGCGCATATCGAGAAGCGCGGCGCCGAGTGGGTGATCCGCGGCACCGGCAATGGCGCGCTGCTGCAGCCGGAAGGCCCGCTCGATTTCGGCAATGCCGGTACCGGCTCCCGCCTCACAATGGGCCTCGTCGGCACTTACGACATGGAAACGACCTTCATCGGCGACGCATCGCTGTCGGGACGGCCGATGGGCCGCGTGCTCGAACCCTTGCGCCAGATGGGCGTGCAGGTGCTGAAGGCGACGCCGGGCGACCGCATGCCGATCACGCTGCATGGGCCGAAACACGCCGCACCCATTACCTACCGCGTGCCGATGGCCTCGGCGCAGGTGAAGTCGGCCGTGCTGCTGGCAGGCCTCAACACGCCCGGCATCACCACCGTGATCGAACCGGTGATGACGCGCGATCATACCGAAAAGATGCTTAGGGGATTTGGCGCCAATCTCTCGGTCGAGACCGACGAGCGCGGCGTGCGCCACATCTTCATCGAGGGCCAGGGCAAATTGACGGGGCAGACCATCGCCGTGCCCGGCGACCCCTCCTCGGCCGGCTTCCCGCTGGTCGCGGCACTGATCGTGCCGGGTTCGGACATCGTCATCGAGAACGTGCTGATGAACCCCACCCGCACCGGCCTGCTTCTAACGTTGCAGGAAATGGGCGGCCAGATCGACATCTTGAACCCGCGCAATGCCGGCGGCGAGGATGTTGCCGATCTGCGCGTGCGCTACTCCGAGCTCAAGGGCGTCACCGTGCCGCCCGAGCGGGCCCCGTCGATGATCGACGAATATCCGGTGCTGGCGGTTGCCGCAAGCTTCGCCGAGGGCGAGACGTTGATGCAGGGGCTGGAAGAGCTGCGGGTGAAGGAATCCGACCGACTGGCAGCGGTTGCCAATGGGCTGAAGCTCAACGGCGTCGACTGCGCCGAAGGCGAAGCTTCGCTCGCGGTGCGCGGAAAGCCCGGCGGCAAGGGGCTGGGCGGCCATCCCAATGGCCAGGACACGACGGTGCAGACGCATCTCGACCATCGTATCGCCATGAGCTTCCTGGTAATGGGGCTGGCAACGGAAAAGCCGGTGACCATCGACGACGCCGCCATGATCGCGACGAGTTTCCCGGAGTTCATGGGTCTGATGACGGGGCTCGGTGCGGAGATCGGGTAGGTTGATGCCAAGCGCAAAGCAAGCAGAGATGTCGGCGGGACAGCGCCCCCCTCTGTCCTGCCGGACATCTCCCCCTCAAGGGGGGAGATCGGCCGTCACAGCGGCTTTCGCCAGTTTTCGAAATTGCAGGAAAGAGTGGGGCGCAGAAGCTTCTGATCTCCCCTCTGGAGGGGGAGATGTCCGGCAGGACAGAGGGGGGCGCGAAGGATCGCGGCGTCTGTCTTTCGTGTTGGCCCGCCAATGACCTTCACCATCGCCATCGACGGTCCCGCCGGCGCCGGCAAAGGCACGCTGGCCCGACGGCTGGCCGACCACTACCGCCTCAACCTGCTCGACACCGGCCTCACCTACCGCGCCGTCGCCTATGCGTTGATCCGGCACGCGCTGCCACTCGACAATGTCTCAGCAGCCGAAACCGCCGCACGCCAGGTCGATCTGGCAAAGCTCGACCGTGCGGTGCTGTCGGCGCATGCGGTTGGCGAGGCGGCCTCGAAGGTCGCGATTTACCCTACCGTCCGGCGCATCCTGGTCGAAAAGCAGCGCGATTTCGCCAGGACACCGCCAGGCGCGGTGCTCGACGGGCGCGACATCGGCACGGTTGTGTGCCCTGACGCCGACATAAAGCTCTATGTGACGGCGAGCGCCGAAGTGCGGGCGCAGCGCCGGCTGGCCGAGATCGAAAGCATCGGCGGCACCGCCGATTTCGCCGAAATTCTTGCCGATATTGTGCGCCGCGACGAGCGCGACATGGGCCGCGCCGACTCGCCGCTGAAGCCGGCGGCGGACGCGCACTTGCTTGATACCTCCGAAATGGCTATAGAGGCCGCGTTTCTGGCGGCCAAAGCGATCATCGACGACGCCCTGGCCAAGAGAGACAAAGCCTGATCCAGGGTTTTCCCGCTCCACCGATTGCCGGAAGCGAAGAAAATACCCATATCGGGCACGAACCAGCCTGCCAGCATTCTTCATGCGCCGGAATTGCCGCTTAGGCGGCCCAGGGCTTTTGTAGCCCGGAACGCCGGCAGGCCAACGCAACGCTAACCCACGGCGCCCGTCCCGCTTCAGATGCGGGGCACTCCAGGAGAAAATATGTCAGCTGCAAATCCCACTCGCGACGATTTCGCGAGCCTGCTCGAAGAATCATTTACCACCGGTCACTCCGGCGAAGGTCAGGTCGTCAAGGGCACGATCCTGGCGATCGAAAAAGACATGGCCATCATCGATGTCGGCCTCAAGGTCGAAGGCCGCGTGCCGCTGAAGGAATTCGGCGTCAAGGGCAAGGACTCGACGCTCAAGGTCGGCGACACGGTCGAGGTCATGGTCGAGCGCATCGAAAACGCGCTGGGCGAAGCCGTCCTGTCGCGCGACAAGGCCCGCCGCGAAGAGAGCTGGGTCAAGCTCGAAGAGAAGTTCACCAAGGGTGAGCGCGTCGAAGGCGTCATCTTCAACCAGGTCAAGGGCGGCTTCACCGTCGACCTCGACGGCGCCGTGGCCTTCCTGCCGCGCAGCCAGGTCGATATCCGCCCGATCCGCGATGTCTCTCCGCTGATGCACAACCCGCAGCCCTTCGAGATCCTCAAGATGGATCGCCGCCGCGGCAACATCGTGGTGTCGCGCCGCACCGTGCTCGAGGAAAGCCGCGCCGAACAGCGTTCGGAAATCGTGCAGAACCTCGAAGAAGGCCAGGTTGTCGAAGGCGTCGTCAAGAACATCACCGATTACGGTGCGTTCGTCGACCTCGGCGGCATCGATGGCCTGCTGCATGTCACCGACATGGCATGGCGCCGCGTCAACCACCCGACCGAGATCCTCAACATCGGTCAGACGGTCAAGGTGCAGATCATCCGCATCAACCAGGAAACCCACCGCATCTCGCTCGGCATGAAGCAGCTCGAGAGCGATCCGTGGTCCGAGATCGGCACCAAGTTCCCGATCGGCAAGAAGATCAAGGGTACCGTCACCAACATCACCGACTACGGCGCGTTCGTCGAGCTGGAGCCGGGCATCGAAGGCCTCATCCACGTTTCGGAAATGTCGTGGACCAAGAAGAACGTGCACCCCGGCAAGATCCTGTCGACGACGCAGGAAGTCGACGTGGTCGTGCTCGAGGTCGATCCGGCCAAGCGCCGCATCTCGCTCGGCCTCAAGCAGACGCTCGAGAATCCGTGGCAGGCTTTTGCCGCGAGCCATCCGGTCGGCAGCCAGGTCGAGGGCGAGGTCAAGAACAAGACCGAGTTCGGCCTGTTCATCGGCCTTGAAGGCGACGTGGACGGCATGGTGCACCTCTCGGACCTCGACTGGACCCGTCCGGGCGAGCAGGTCATCGAAGAGTACAATCGCGGCGACATGGTCAAGGCGCAGGTGCTCGACGTCGACATCGACAAGGAGCGCATCTCGCTCGGCATCAAGCAGCTGGCCAAGGATACGGTCGGCGAAGCGGCGACTTCAGGCGAACTGCGCAAGAACGCGGTCGTCACCTGCGAAGTCACCGGCATCAAGGATGGCGGCCTGGAAGTGCGGCTGGTCGACAGCGGCATAGAGACCTTCATCAAGCGCAACGACCTCAGCCGTGACCGTGACGAGCAGCGCCCCGAGCGCTTCTCGGTCGGCCAGAAGCTGGACGCCCGCGTCATCGCCTTCGACAAGAAGACCCGCAAGCTGCAGGTCTCGATCAAGGCGCTGGAAATCGCCGAAGAGAAGGAAGCCGTCGCACAGTACGGCTCTACCGACTCCGGCGCTTCGCTGGGCGACATCCTTGGCGCCGCGCTGAAGAAGCAGGGCAGCTAAGCCGCTTTGCGCGCAGCGCGTAAGCCGCTTCGCGCAAGCGTAAGCCTCGGCTGCGCCTCGCGCGCAGCCTGAACAAGAAAACCCGCGGGCCGCAAGGCTCGCGGGTTTTCATGCTCGGCTGCGCGATTGGCACTAGACTAAGACTGTGCAACCCCTTCAATTCCACACGCGCGGTTGTAGGCTCGGCCGTCGTTGCAGACGTAAACACGGAAGTCCGGCCCTTCGGGCAACGGAGAAGCATGCGCGATGAAGGTCGTCGAACTCTATCGCTATCCGGTCAAGAGCCTGCGCGGCCATGCCGTGCCGAGCGCCGACATCGAGACAATGGGCATGGAAGGCGACCGCCGCTGGATGGTCGTCGACAAGGATGGGCAGTTCCTCACCATTCGCCAGATACCTGATATGACGACGATCGACGTCGAGCATCGCGGAACGGGCATCCTGTTGAAACATGACAGGCATGGCTCGCACTTCGTCGAGGCTCCGGCTCCCGGCACCGCGCTCCGGCAAGTCAAGATCTGGAAGGATATGGCTGCCGCGCGGCCGGGCGATCCGGCCGCCGGCGCCTATCTCTCGGCTATTCTTGGCCGGCCTGTCGATCTCGTCTATTTCGACGATCCGCAAAACCGGCCGGTCGATGCGGAATTCGGCCAGCCCGGCGATTTCGTCGGCTTTGCCGACGGTTTTCCGCTGCTGATCGCCACGACAGGCTCGCTGAACCATCTGAACAGCCATCTTGCCAGGCCCATCGAGATGGCGCGGTTCCGGCCAAACATCGTCGTCGACGCAGAAGGCGCATGGCCTGAAGACAGCTGGAAGACGATCCGCATCGGCACGGTGGAGTTGCGGATCGCAAAGCCCTGCTCGCGCTGCGTCATCACCACCCGAGATCCGTTGAGCGGCGAGCAGCCGGACCCGCGCGAGCCGTTGCAGACGCTTGGCAAACTCCACTGCTCCGCCAAGGGCGGCATCATCTTCGGCCAGAATGCGATTCCCAACAACGCCGGCGCGATCGCCATCGGCGACGCAGTCGAGGTCGTGGAAGCGGGCGTCTCGAACCTGACGTAGTCGCAGGCCTTCTAATGCCGTGGAGGCGTCGGCGGACGCCATGATTGAATGGCCAACCTCCGCTGTAGACTCAGGCGAGGTCGGCAAAGGCCGCCATCGGAAGCCAAACCAAATGAGTCGCCTGCGCGGCGGAACTTCAGGCGCGGCCGTAAAGTGGCGCCAGCGTTCCGCTCATTGCCAGATTGGCCGGTGATGCCAGATAGGCGATTGCCTCGGCGGCGGCTTCGAGGCTGACCCATTTGCCGAAATCGGCATCCGGCATGTCGGCGCGGTTGGCCGGCGTATCGAGCGTCGAGGGCGCCACCGCGTTGACCAGTATGCCTTTGTGCTTCAGCTCTTCCGCCATCGCCACGGTCATCGCCGCCACTGCCGCTTTGCTCGCGGTATAGGCGACCATGCCGGCGCCTCGGCGCGGGTCGAGCCCGGCGCGTGCCGTGACATTGACGATGCGGCCCGCTGTGTTCGAGCCCAACATGGAGCGCACTGCCGCGCGGCAGCACAGAAAGGCGGTGCGGGCGTTGGTGTCCATCATTTCGGCAAAGGATGCGGATTCGATTTTCTCGACGGGGGCCATGGCAAAGCCGCCGGCCAGATGGATGGAGGCCCACAATTCGGGAACGCTGTCATAGAAGGCATCGACCTTGGCAGGATCGGCGAGATCGACATTGTGCGCCAGCCGGACGCGATCATGGGCCGCGAAGGGGAAATGCGTGGGGGCCGACGCGTGGGCATTGGGCACATGGCAGATCGCGCCGTCCGCCAGCAATTTGCCGACGACCGCGGCACCCAGCGCCCCGGTGCCACCGGTCACCACGATATGCTTGCCCTGAACTGTTTCCGTCATCCTGGACGCTCCTGTCGTTTCTTATGATTATGTCGCTTGTCGTGCCGACCCGACGCAGAGCGTCGCGCCTTTTGCACGATCACTCAACCGACATCTCGACATGGCAGTTGTTGCGTCTTTGCATCGCTCGAAGCCGCCGACCGCCCCTTCCGACCCCCGCGCATGGACGTACGGCGCGCGGCCAGGCGTCAGTCGATGGTGATTTCGATGACGTGAGGCATGCCCGTTGCGCGTGCGCGTTTGAGCGCATCGGCGAGACCGGCAGTACCGGCAAGCCGTTCGGCTGATATGCCGTAGGCATCGGCCAGCTTGCAGAAATCCGGCGGCGCCGGGGACACGCCGACCGGCTCGACGCCGACATCGAGCATCGACGTTTCGATCTCGCGATAGCCTCTGTTGTTCCAGACGACGAAGATGACCGGTGCGGGTGCATCGAGCGCCGCGCCCAGCTCCGGCAAGGTGAACTGAAAGCCGCCGTCGCCGGTGAGGCAAACCACCGGCACGCCGGGCGTGGCGAGCGCTGCGCCGATCGCCGCCGGCGGCCCGTAGCCGAGCGCGCCGAAACCGGTGGCGGCGTTGAACCAGCCGCCTGGCCGGTCATGGTCGTAATAGAGATTGGCGGCGTAGATCGGCTGCGTGGAATCGCCGACGATGATGGCGCCCGGCAGTGCGTCGCGGATGGTTTCCACCGCACGCACCTGCGCGGCATAGGCCGGGCTGAGCTCGGCAAAGGCCGCCTTCCTCGACGCGGCTGCGCGGCTCTCGCCGTCCTTCGCTGCGGCATGATCAGGGTGGAGCGCGCCTAGCAGTGCACCAAGCGCCTCCGCGCAATCGGCCTGGATGCCGACGCTCACCGGGCGGCGGGCGAGCTGGTCGGCGCCGATATCGATGCGGATCAGATTGGCGGGCAGCACGAAGCCGCCGTCGCTGTAACCGTCATAGTCGGTCGGGCCGAATTCGGTGCCGGCGGCGATGACCAGATCGGCGTCTGCCATCAGCGCACGCACCGCCTTCAGGCTGGGGCTGGCCGGCACGCAAAGCGGATGCGCGTGCAGCAGACCGCGCGCATTGGCGGTCTGGACGACAGGTGCGCCGAGCCGCTCGGCCAGGCGCTGCAGTGGCTGTTCGGCGCGCTTGGCGCCGCCACCGGCAAGGATCAGCGGCCGGCGCGCGGCTGCGATCAGTTTGGCTGCCTCGGCAATGGCTGCGCCATCCGGCGCCGGCGGCGCTGCATTGGTGAGCGAAGCAGCGATGCCGTTGGCCGGTTTGACCATGACGTCGGTCGGGATCTCGATATGGACGGGGCCCGGCCGCGACGACGAAAACAGCGCGAAGGCCCGCGCCAAAGCGCCAGGCAATTCGCTGGCCTCGGTGACACGCTGCGAAAACAGCGCCACCTTCTCCATCATGCCGCGCTGGTCCGGCAGTTCGTGCAGGAAGCCCAGCCCCTTTCCCAGCGTCGGCATCGCGTTGACGCCCGAAATCACCAGCATCGGCACCGAATCGGCGCGCGCCTGGCCCATTGCGGTGATGGTGTTGGTCAGCCCCGGTCCGGTGATGACAAAGGCAACGCCCGGCCGGCCGCTGGCACGGGCATAGCCGTCGGCCATGAAGCCGGCGCCCTGTTCGTGACGCGGCGTGACATGGCGTATCTTTGAACGCGCCAGCCCGCGGTAAAGCTCGACAGTGTGGACGCCAGGAATGCCGAAAACGGTGTCGACGCCATGCGCTTCGAGCAGCGTGATCAGCGCTTCGCCGATGGTGGTCATGGCTTCTCTCCCTTTTGCGGTGCGAGGCCGAGCTCGGCCTCTATGGCTTTGACGCCGATCGCCGCCAATTCGCCAGGCGAGAACATCTCTGCGGCCATACAGCCTTCGATCCAGAGCCCGTCGATGATCGCGTTGATGGCAATGGCATGGCGGCGCAGTTCATTTGCGTTTGGCCTGCGCTGCTCGGCGCCGAGCACTTCAGCAACGACTGCTTCCACCTCGTTGCGAAAGCCAAGATAGCCTTCGCGGTGGGCGCGAGCCAGGCTCGGATCCGCGCCGGCGCGGCCGATGAAGGTTGCCCAGAGCGAAAACACGCGTGCATCGATGATCGGGGCGTTGAGGTTGGCGGTAACGAAGGCCGCAAGGCGCTGGCGCGGCGCGGCGTCTTCCATGAGCAATGCTGCCTTCGCCTGCTCGGTCATACGGCCCATCACCGCCGCGTACGCTTCCTGCAGCAAGTCTTCCTTGCCGGGGAAATAGTGCCGGATCAGCCCCGCGGTGACGCCGGCGCGCAGTGCGATGGTGCGCAGGCTGGCGCCCTCCAGCCCATGTTCGGCCACGCTGTCCAGGGTCGCGTCGATCAAATCCTGCCGCCGCCGCTCCTCGCCCTCGCGGCGGAACTTGCGGCGCTCATTCATTGCCGCAGGATGGGCCGCGTCAGGCATGTCGGCCCACCTTCGCAGGCGATGCAGAGGGCATCCGCCTCGAAGATTTGAACCGTGCAGCCGGCGGCTTCCATCGCGGCCTTGGTCTTGGGAAAGCCGGCGACGGCAATGACCTTGTGCGGGCTGGTCGGCAGCACGTTCAGGCTGAGGCCGTTGGACGCGGCAAACTCTTCGGCGTCGCCTTCCACCAGCCGGATGCCGCGCGCCTTCAGCAACTGATAGAACGGCGCCGGCAAAAGCGGTGAATAGACCAGGGCCAGGTCGTCGGCCAGCGGGCTGATCACCGACATCAGATGCAGGCACGCCTCCTCGCCCTGCCACAGCGGCAGATCGAAGCCGTAGACGGAAATGCCGAGCGGCGTCAGCAGGTTGGAAACCTGCTGTATGCCTTCCTGGTTGGAGCGCACCCCGCGCCCGATCACCAGCGTGCTGGCATCCAGCCATACGCAATCGCCGCCTTCGACCTGGCCGGGAGCCTGGACGCGGCCGAGGATGGGAATACCCAGGCGTGTGTAGGTTTCCTCATGCAGCGATGGCTCCCGGGCGCGCAATGGCTTGCCCATGGACAGGATCAGCGCGCCGCGGTCGGTCATCAGCGACGGGTCGTGGGTGAATACGGAATCCGACAGCCCGTCGGCCTTGTCATCGATCCATTCGATTTCGGCGCCGGACGCCGTCACCAGCTCAGCGAGAGCCGCGTGCTGCGCCGCCGCTTTCGCCGGGTCGAAACCCGGGCCATAGTGCCAGGTAGCCCGGTCGGCACCGCGCATGGCATTGGCCGCCGACCGCATCAGCACGCGCCGCAACGGCGCCGCCATGGATTGTGATCCGAAAGCGCTCATCAGTGCCCTTTTCAATGCCGTGTTCAAGGTGAAAAAAATGGAAAAATTTTCATCGGAGGCTATTTATACACTTGCACAATAAGGCCGCAAGTGCCGTAATGAGCGGGATTGACGGGCTCGCGCTGTTGGGTCCATGCTGAAGTCTGGAGTGGGCATTACAGCGTATGTTGATTAGCCGGATAGACGTTCGACGATCTGCCGTGGACCCTGTGGCAGAGGTTCCCCGGTGAGCGCGGCGGGAACCGCCGCAGTCCAATCCGGCAAGGCGCAGGACGGCGCCGCCGAAGCCATCCATGTCGAGAACCTGCACAAGAAATTCGGCCATCTGCATGTGCTGAAAGGCGTTTCGCTGTCGGCGCGCGACGGCGAGGTGATCGCCATTATCGGCGGCTCGGGTTCCGGCAAGTCGACGCTGCTGCGCTGCATCAACTGCCTGGAAAACCCGACCAGCGGCATCATCCGCGTCAATGGCGAGGAGATCAAACTCAAGGCCGACAGCCACGGCCACACCGTGCCCGCCGACCGCCGGCAGATCGAACGCATCCGCGCCAAGCTCGGCATGGTGTTCCAGAACTTCAACCTGTGGAGCCACATGACGCTGATCGAGAACGTCATCGAGGTTCCGGTGCATGTGCTGGGCGTCAGGCGCGACGTGGCGATCAGGGAAGCCGAAAAGCTTTTGGCGCGCGTCGGCCTGGCCGAAAAGCGCGACGTCTATCCGGCCTATCTCTCGGGCGGCCAGCAGCAGCGCGCGGCGATCGCCCGCGCCCTGGCCATCAACCCGCGCGTCATGCTGTTCGACGAGCCGACCTCGGCGCTCGACCCGGAGCTGGTCGGCGAGGTGCTGAAGGTGATCGGCGA
The DNA here is from genome assembly GCF_040323095.1 of Mesorhizobium sp. M0058. NCBI lineage: Bacteria > Pseudomonadati > Pseudomonadota > Alphaproteobacteria > Hyphomicrobiales > Phyllobacteriaceae > Mesorhizobium > Mesorhizobium sp. M0058. The sequence continues at coordinate 60,903 of NZ_JAMYUQ010000011.1, read as the reverse complement.
CCTGGCGCGCGAGGGCCGCACCATGGTGCTGGTCACGCATGAAATGAAATTCGCCCGCGAGGTCGCGACCCATGTCGTCTACCTCTGCAACGGGCTGGTCGAGGAAGAGGGGCCGCCGGAGCAGATATTCGGCGCACCGAAATCCGAAAGGCTGAAGCAGTTCATCCGCAACATCGGCTAGGACAAGCCGGGACGGAAGAAAACCGGGAACCAACAACAAACTGGGAGTCGTGACATGAAGACTGTTCTGAAAACATTCGCCGCAGCGCTGCTGCTCGGCGTTGCCGCCATGGGCGTGGCCAAGGCCGATCCGGTCAAGATCGGTGTCGCCGCCGAGCCCTATCCGCCCTTCACCTCGCCGGACGCTTCCGGCAAATGGGTTGGCTGGGAAATCGAGTTCATCGACGCCGTCTGCGCCGAGGAGAAGCTCGACTGCGTCATCACGCCTGTCGCCTGGGACGGCATCATCCCGGCGCTGACGACCAAGAAGATCGACGTCATCGCCAGTTCGATGTCGATCACCGCCGAACGCGAGAAGACCATCGACTTCTCGGATAAGTACTACAACACGCCGACCGCCATCATCGGCCCGAAGGACCAGAAATTCGGCGCCACGCCGGACGATCTCAAGGGCAAAGTGCTCGGCGTGCAGGTGTCGACCACCCATTCGGCCTATGCCAAGAAGCATTTCGGCCCCACGGCCGCCGAGATCAAGGAATACCAGACCCAGGACGAAGCCAACAACGATCTGGCCGCAGGCCGCCTCGACGCCGTCCAGGCGGATTCGATCGCGCTCGACGCATTCCTGAAGTCGGACCAGGGCAAGGCCTGCTGCGATCTGAAGGGCATGGTGGCTCCGGACGATGAAGTGCTCGGACCGGGCGTGGGCGCCGGCGTGCGCAAGGAAGACACCGACCTTAAGGCCAAGATCAACGCCGGCATCAAGGCGATCCGCTCGAACGGCAAATATGACGAGATATCGAAGAAATACTTCGATTTCGACATTTACGGTGGTGGCGGCGCGCAGTCGAACTGACGATCCTCGCATGAGCTGAGGGGCACGGCGCCAACGCCATGCCCCTCCTGCCCGACCTTTCCCAGACATGCTGCCACCGACGCTGCCGTCGGCGGTGGTTGAAGCCAGCAATCCGGGGGCGACGCTGATCGACGCACTTCTTTCGGCCTCGGCGGCCGGCATCATAGAACTTCTCTCGCCCAATCCGCCGGGCTGGGGCGGCACGCTGTTGCTTGGGCTGCTCCATTCGATCGAGATCGCGCTCGGCGCCACGGTCCTTGGTCTCCTGATCGGCACCGGTGGCGCCTTTGGCAAACTTTACGGCGGGCCGGTCGTACGCGACTTGCTGGCGGTTTACACCACCATCGTGCGCGCCGTGCCCGAACTGGTGCTGATCCTGCTGCTCTATTATGCCGGAACAGACCTGATTAACCAGGCGCTGACGGCAATGGGCTACCAGCGCGTCGACGTCAGCGGCCTTGCGGCAGGCATCGCCGTGCTCGGCTTTGTCCAGGGCGCCTATTCGACCGAAGTGATCCGTGGCGCCATCCTGGCCATACCGCAGGGCCAGATCGAAGCCGCTCGCGCCTATGGCATGTCACCCGGGCTCATGCTGCGGCGCATCACCTTGCCGGCGATGCTGCCCTTCGCCATACCCGGGCTCGCCAATCTGTGGCTGATCGCCACCAAGGATACGGCCCTTCTGGCAGTCGTCGGCTTTTACGAACTGGCGCTGGCGACGCGGCAGGCGGCGGGCGTCACCAAAGCCTATTTCACCTTCTTTTTCGCCGCGGGCGTGCTCTATCTCATCTTGTCGCTGGTCTCCAACCTGCTCATCGGCCGCCTCGAGGCCTGGTCGCGGCGCGGTATGCCGTCGCTCAAGGATGCGCGCTGATGGCCGGAGAAGCGATCATCATCAATGTTGCCGCGCGGACGTCGCTGTGGCTGCAGCCGCATCGCATCGTGCTGATCCTGATCGCGATCGGGCTGGTGCTGAGCGCCGCCTTCTTCATGCGCTGGGACTGGCTGCCGCAATATTATGAAATGGGGCTTCTCGGCATCTGGCGGTCGCTGTGGATCCTGGCCGTCACCTGCTTTCTCGGCTTCCTGCTCGCCGTGCCGCTCGGGCTCGCGCAGGCCGCCGGCTTTTTCTGGTTTTCCGCGCCCGCCAGGACATTCTGCACCGTCATCAGGGGCACGCCGCTGCTGATCCAGCTATGGCTGCTCTATTACGGGCTGGGCTCGCTGTTTCCGCAATTTCCCTGGATCCGCGAATCCTGGATGTGGCCGTATCTGAGGCAAGCCTGGCCTTATGGAGTGCTGGCGCTGACCTTGTCCTTCGCCGGCTATGAGGGCGAAGTGATGCGCGGCGCCTTTGCCGGCGTGCCGAAGGGGCAGTTAGAGGCGGCCCGCGCTTTCGGCATGAGCCGCTGGAAGATTTTCCGCCGCATCTGGCTGCCGCAGGCCATCTACCGGGCGCTGCCGACGCTGACCGGCGAAACCGTGCTGCAGCTGAAGTCGACGCCGCTGGTGGCGACGATCAGCGTCATCGACATCTTCGCAGTCTCGTCCAAGGTCCGGCAGGACACCTACCTCACCTACGAACCCTTGCTGCTTTTGGCGCTGATCTACATGATCATCACCGGCATACTGGTGTTTGCATTCAGCAAGATCGAGGCGCGCATACCGAACAAGGTGGGCTAGGGAATAGTGAGTAGGCAGTAGTGAGTAGTCAGCATATGACCGGGAAACCGCTTGCTTTCGCTACTCCCTACTGACTACTCCCTAATCACTCACCACCAATCGGGTCCGCACCATGCAACTCTCTCTCGACCAGGCAACAGGGCTGTGCCGGATGGCGGCGCTCGGCGCCGGCGCCAATGAGGAGGCGGCGAAGTCGCTCACCGCCTCGATCATTGCCGCCGAGGCGGAAGGGCTTTCGACCGTCGGGCTGACCCATTTCATCGATTACCTCGAAGCGCTGGAAGCCGGCCGCATCGACGGCAATGCCGATCCCGTGATCACCAGGCCGGCGCTCGCCGTCTATCAATCCGATGCGCGTGGCGGCCTCGCCCATACCGGCTTCGACCGCACCATCGACGACCTCGCCAAGGCGGCAAAGCTGTTCGGCGTCGCCATCTTCTCGCAGAAGAACGCTTATACCTGCGGCGCACTAGGCTATTTCACTGGGCGTCTGGCGCAGCTGGGATTGGTCTCCTTCGCCGCCACCAACGGGCCGGCGGTGCTGGCAGGCTCGGGCTCGGTCAAGCCGGTCTATTGCACCAACCCGATGTCGTTTGCGGCACCCGCCGCCGATGGCGCGCCGCTGGTCATCGACCAGTCGTCGAGCGCCACCGCCTTCGTCAACATCCGCAAGGCGGCCGAGGACGGCAAGAAGATCCCCGAAGGCTGGGCGCTGGACGCCAGCGGCAATCCGACCACCGATCCGGCCGCGGCCATGAAGGGCGCCATGCTGGCCTTCGGCGGCCAGCGTGGCGCCAACATCGCGCTGATGGTCGAAGTCCTGGCTGCCGGCCTGTCGGGCGCCAACTGGTCGCTCGACGCGCCGTGGTTCTCCGGCGGACCGGACAGCCCCGGAACCGGCCTGTTCGTGCTCGCTGTCGAGCCCAAGCTGCTCGACCCGGATTTCGAGCAGCGCATGAAGGACCAGCTCGACCGGCTGCGCCGGCGCTTTGGCGTGCACGTGCCGGGCCGGGCGCGGGCCGAAGCGGCCGAGAAGGCGCAGGCGCGCGGCATCAATGCCTCCAAAGCCGTAGTGCAGCGCATTTCCGAATTCGCCGAGCGCTATTCGGGCTGAAGCAGTCCTGCGACAACGAATTTTTACGCGACCTGGCTGAACCTTTCTACCGATCGCAACGACCAATAGCTGCCGGGTCGGGTTTGCCCGGTCGGTGTCTTCTGTCGGATGCGTTTAGGGCCCGGGCGGGCGTATGCCGTCTCAGGTTATCCGCCGCGTTGCGCTCTGTCCCGACAGTTGCGTCACCCGGAAAACCCCGCTTCGGCGGGGTTTTCTGCGTTCGTGTTAACTTGACTTGCCGGAACCATCGGGCGTTTGCGAGAGGTCATCACAACAACAGGAGCTACGATGTCCGCAACCACCGACGCTCCCGCGGCAGACTGATCATTCCGGTGTTTGGCCGCCTGTATTCGTCGCTGCATGATGGCGCCGAAACCCTTCTGCGCGTCGTCGCCGGCGGGTTTCTCACCATTCACGGCTCGCAGAAGATCACCAACCCTTTCGGCGCCGAGATGGTCGAAGGGCCTCGGCTTCTATCCCGGCGCGTTCTGGTCGTTGCTTTTGTCCTGCACCGAATTCTTCGGCGGCATTCTGATCGCCATCGGCCTGTTGACTCGGCCCGCCGCCTTTGCCGGCATGATCGTGCTGCTGGTCACCGTCTGGTTCCACTGGATCACTGTCGGCCAGGGCTTTTCCGGCGCTGAAAAGTCGCTGCTGTGGGCGGCGATCCTGCTGTTCTTCGTCATCCGCGGCGGCAACCGCCAGTCGTTCGACGCGCGCATCGGCGAGGCGTTCTGAAGGGTCTATAAGAGGGTGGCAGCGACGACGCGTCACCCTTTGCCTTTGGCCCAAAACGGACTATGAAACGGCTTCAGCCAAGCTTTCGAGCGCCGGAGCCAGCCATGACCGAAATCCTGCAGATCCCCAAGCTCGTGGTCGTCTTCGGCGGCTCCGGCTTCGTCGGCCGCCACATCGTGCGGGCGCTGGCCAAGCGCGGCTACCGCATCAGGGTGGCGGTGCGCCGGCCCGATCTCGCGGGACATCTGCAGCCGCTCGGCAATGTCGGCCAGATCCAGCCGGTGCAGGCCAATGTGCGCGTGCGCTGGTCCGTCGACCGCGCCGTGCAGGGCGCCGACCATGTCATCAATCTGGTCGCCATCCCGCATGAAAGCGGCCGGCAGAAATTCAACACCGTGCACGAATTCGGCGCCCGCGCCGTCGCCGAAGCCGCGCGCTCGGTCGGCGCAGGACTGACCCATATTTCGGCGCTGGGCGCCGACCTCAACGCCGAGTCCGATTATGCGCGCACCAAGGCGCTCGGCGAAAAGGCTGTCCTGGAGACGATCGCCGACGCCGTCATCTTCCGTCCGTCGATCAATTTCGGACCCGAGGACAGTTTCTTCAACCGCTTCGCCGACATGGCGCGCTATTCGCCGGTGCTGCCGCTGATCGGCGGCGGCCAGACCAAGTTCCAGCCGGTCTATGTCGGCGATGTCGCCGAAGCGGTGGCGCGTTCGGTCGAGGGCAAGATCAAGGGCGGCCAGATCTATGAACTCGGCGGGCCGCAAGTGCTCACCTTCAAGCAGTGCATAGAAGAGCTGCTCACCGTCATCGAGCGCAAGCGGCTCCTGGTGCCGGTGCCGTGGTGGATGGCCAATCTGCAGGCCTCGATCCTCGGCCTGCTGCCCAACCCGTTGCTGACCAAAGACCAGGTGCTGCTGCTGCGCCAGCCCAACATTGTGTCGGAGGAGGCCAACAAGGCCAACCGGAACCTTGCCGGCCTCGATATCCAGCCGCAGTCTATCGGCACAATCCTGCCCAGCTATCTCTGGCGCTTCCGCGCCGCAGGCCAGTTCCAGCGCAAGCCCGCCGGCATCGCGTAACAAGGCGTTGCGCCGTTAAACGCGCCGCGTCACCTGCATCGGCAGGCCGCCTTGCGGCTGTGTCGTCAGTTTCTGCACCGGCCACGGCTTGGTCTCGGCGGTCACATCGAAGCGGAAGCGCGACAGCATGATGGCCAGCGCAATGATCGCCTCTTGCATGGCAAAGCTGGCGCCGATGCAGATGCGCGGACCGGCGCCGAACGGCAGATACTGGAAGCGGTCGATCTTCTCGCGGTTTCCCGGATGGAAGCGTTCGGGCATGAAGGCGTCGGGCATGTCCCACAGTTTTCTGTGGCGGTGGACGACCCAAGGCATCACCAGTACGGCCGCGCGCTTGGGGAGCACCAGATCGTTCCAGGTCTCCGTCTCGATCGGCTCGCGGTTGATCGACGGCGCCGGCGGATAAAGCCGCAGCGCCTCCTCGAAGGCGGCGCGGGTGAACGGCATTGCGTCGAGCCATTTCGTCGGGTCGGGTTCGCGCGCCAGCACGGCATCGATCTCGCGCTCGACCTTTTCGCGCTCCCACGGCGCTTCGGCGAGGCAGTAGATCGTCCAGCCCAGCGCCCGCGCGGTGGTCTCGTGGCCGGCGCCGATGAAGGTGATGATGTTGTCCTCGACTTCCGCCCGCGTCAGCCCGTCGGGGCCTTCGGCGCGCAGCAGAAGCGTCAGGAAATCCTGCGGCGCGGTGTCGGGGTCGCGCTTCAGCCGCTCCTCGCGCATCTTGACTGTATCGGTGACGATCTTGCGGAAATACGCCATGGTCTTGCGGCCGCGGATGCGGGTCAGCCGCGGCAGCCATTCGGGCGCGCGCAACAGGTCGAGCGGATCGACACGGCCCATGGTTTCGAACAGGCGGTCGATTTCCTGCGCGAAACTGCCGGGCTCGCCCGCAATCTCGCCCGAAAACAGCGTTTCGGCCAGGATATCGTAGGTGAGCAGCGTCATGTCATGGGCGACATCGGTCATCCCGCCCTCCTCGTAGCGGGCGACGAACTGCATCGTGCGGCGCAGCATCGGCTCGGCGAAGCCGAAGATATGCCGCGGCGTGAACACCGGCGCCATCGCCTTGCGCGACCGCTTCCACACCTCGCCTTCGGCGGTCAGCAGCCCGTCGCGCAGGATCGGCCGCAGGATCATCTGGCGCACCGTCGCCATCTTGTAGTTCTTGGCGTTGTCGATCAGCACGTGGCGGATGAGGCCGGGATCGTTGGCGACGATCAGATGCCCGCCGACGCCATTCGCCGAAATCCAGGGTTCGTTGTAGGTGTGCTCGCCCCAGAGTTCGAGGGGATTGCGGTAGACGATCCGCATCATCTCCAGCGTCGAAGGCGGCGTCGTGCGCGGCCTGGGCGCCGGCGGCACGAAGGGGACGGGCTGCGTGTCCATGAGGTGCTCCGCTGATAGCTCAGATGTAGTGGCTGGCAATCCGGGCGTCCATGTGACCGAACGGCAAACTGAAACGCTGCAGCGCCCGGTGTGCCCGACAGACGGTGTGTTCATCGGATCGTGACCGCCGGTGAAACCGTTGCGGCTTGTCCGGTTGGACACTCTGCCATAGGTGACAGTTACCAACAGCTACTGCCAATCGCCCAGGAGAGTCCGCTTGAAGCACAAGCTGAACATCATAATCGGCAGCACGCGGCCGGGCCGCGCCGGGCCGGTCTTCGCCCACTGGCTGGAGGATTTTGCCCGCGAGCACGGCAAATTCGAACCGGTGCTGACCGACATTGCCACGTTCCATCTGCCGGTTCTGGACGAGCCGCATCACCCCAGGCTCGGCAATTACCAGAACGACCACACCAAAGCCTGGTCGAAGGTCATTGATGCCGCCGACGCTTTCGTGTTCGTGGCGCCGGAGTACAATTATTTCGTGGCGCCTGCGATCGTCAACGCCATCGACTACCTTGCGCGCGAATGGAAATACAAGCCAGCCGCCATCTTCAGCTATGGCGGCGTTTCCGGAGGCCTGCGCGCCGCGCAGGCGCTGAAGCCGCTGCTGACCGCGGTGGGCGTCATGCCCATCTCGGAAGGCGTCGCGCTGCCGATGTATCAGAAACTGCTGGAGAGCGACGGCTCCTTCCAGGCTAGTGAGCAGGTAGAGGGTGGGACCAAGACCATGCTGGACGAGCTCTCGCGCTGGAGCGGGGCGCTGAAGCCGATGCGGGCTACGTAACGCAGCCGGCCCCGGCTTGCTCATGCCATAAAGAGGTGGAATGGTCGGCAGGTGACTGAGCCGGGGGCGGTTCGATTTGCGCCTGTTGTTTGCCTTGCTGTTGATGCTTGCGACCACCGCCACAGCGGTGGCGGAGCGGCGCGTGGCGTTGGTCATTGCCGAGGACGACTACCGGCTGGTGCGGCCGCTGGCCAATCCTGTCAATGACGGCGAGGTGATGGAAGTGGCGCTGAAGACGCTCGGCTTCGAGGTCGTGGTCGAGACCAATCGTGATCTCAGGCGCATGCGCCGGGCTCTCGACGATTTTCGCGAGGACGCCATGGGCGCCGACGTGGCGCTGGTGTATTTCTCCGGCCATGGCGTCGAAATCTCCGGCGACAACCGTCTTCTGCCGGTCGATGCCGATGCCTCCTCGCTCGACCAGCTGGAGAAGACCAGCCTGCCGTTGGAGGAAGTGCGCGATGCGGTTGCCGCCACGGCGAAGGTCGGGCTGATCGTGCTCGACGCCTGCCGCAGCGATCCGTTCACAGGCGGCAACGGCGACGGGCGTGGCGCCACATCGCTGATCAAGGACCTGGTGGACAAGATCAAGCCGGGCCTCGGACGCGTCGGCAAGGCGGAAAACATCCTGTTCGCCTTTTCGGCGGCGCCCGGCGAGACGGCTGCCGACGGTACCGGTGCGAATTCGCCCTTTACAGCGGCGCTGATCAAATACCTCGGCACCGACGGGCTCGAAATCCGCTCGGTGCTGACGCTGGTGCAGCAGGAGGTCTACGACCTTTCGCGCGGAAAACAGCTGCCCTACGTCGAGAGCGGGCTGCCGAAGCTGTTCTTCGCCTCGGCGGCCAAGGAACAACTGCCGGAGCGCGAGCGGCTGTTGCTTGCCATGGCCGGTGTGACGCCGGAAATGCGCGGCGCGGTCGAACGGGTCGCCAGCGATGCCGACATGCCGCTGGCGCCGCTCTATGGCGCGCTGATCAGTTCCGACACCAGCCATCTCTCCGGCGAAAGCCTGGACGCCAAGCTGCGCGAGGCGGCCGACGCCTTCGTCAAGGTGCGCGGCGAGATGAAGACGCTGGCCGCCGACGACCCGCAGGTGACCGAACTGCGCCGCCAGGCCGAGGAACAGTTGGCGCTCGGCGCTTTCGATGGTGCACGCGTGATCCTCGCCAAGGCCGCCGACGTCGACAATGTCTCGCGCCAGGCGTTGAAGGCCAATTTCGTCAGCCGCACCCTGTCCGAAGCCGCGACGCGATTTCTCTCGGGCGGCGCGGCGCGTGCCACCCTGGACTATGCAACCGCCATCAAGGACTATGAAACGGTGCTGGCGCTCTATGGCGAAGCCGGGCAGACCTCGCTCAGCCTGGAACAGGCCGACCGCCAAAGCCGCACGCTGGAAGAGCTCGGCATCCTCTACACAACGGTCGGCAACACCGACGCCGCCGGCCGCGCCTTTGCGGCGCTGGTCGCCAATCTTGAGCAGCGAGCGCGCCAGGAAACCGATCCGAGCGTCAAGCGCGACCTCGCCATCGGCCATATCAAGTTCGCCAACATCAAGATGGCGCAAGGCGATCTGCCGGCCTCCCTGCAAAACTATGAGGCGGCCAGGGACATGTTGCAGGGCCTGACCACAGACGTGCCGGACAAGAAGGACTGGCTCGGCGATCTCGCCATGGCCAATGACAAGATCGGCAATGTGCTGGCCACGCAAGGCGACCTGGGTGCGGCAGCCCAGGCCTACCAGCAAAGCCTGTCCATCAAGCAGCAATTGGCCGATGCCGAGCCGAACAGCGTCTATCTGCTGCGCGACCTGACCATTACCTACGACGAAATCGGCGGTCTTGCCCGTACCGCCGGCCAGCTGGATGGCGCCCAGACTGCATTCGAAGAGAGCCTGAGAATTCGGCTGGCGCTGGCGCAGAACAACCCCGACGACCCCAGGCATCAGCGCGCCGTCTCCGTCAGCTACACAAGGATCGGCGACGTCCTGCGCGAGCGTGGCGACGCTGCGGGCGCGCTCGACGCCTACAACAAGAGCCAAATAATCGCCGAAGCGCTGGTGCGCCGCGACTCAAACGACACCGATTTGAAGCGCGACCTGTCGGTCGGTTACGCCAAGATCGGCAATGCTTACGGCGACCAGAAGGACTGGCCATTCGCGTTGGAGGCCTACCAGCAGGCGCTGGCCACGGCGCGAGACCTTGCCGCCAGCGACCCAGGCAACACCGATTGGCAGCGCGACCTGTCGGTCTGTCTGGAAAAAATTGCCGGCGTGTTTGATGCCCAGGGCGATATCGCCGGTGCTTTGCAGAACTACCAGGACAGTCTCGTCATTGCCGACCGGTTGGCAAATCTCGACCCGGGCAATTCCGACTGGCAGCGCGACCTGTCGATCACGTTCGAGGAAATAGGCCTGCTGGAGACCAAGCAGCGCCACTATGAGGGCTCGAAGAAGGCCTTCGAAGCCAGCCTGGCCATCCGCCAGCGGTTGGCCCTGTCCGATCCGGACAATGCGATCTGGCAATTCGATCTGGTACAGGCCTATATCAACTATGCCTATGTGGCGAAGAATCCGAAGGCTGTGTTGTCGCAGGCGCTAGACCTGACGCTGGAGCTTGACCGCACAGGCAAACTGGCGCCGAGGGACAAACCCACGATCAAATATCTGCGCCGTCTTCTGGCCAAATTGAAAGCCGCGAAAAAATAGCCGGCTGCCAGCTCGGGATTCAGCCCTGAAATGCCCGCAAACCTTGGAAAAACCGCCTTTTGCGCCTATATCTAGGACATCAAAGCGGCGTGATTCGAAGCCATTTTTTCGCGCTGAGCATGCGGCATCAATCAGACAGGTTTTCATGAGCGATCAAAGCGACAACGCCAACGGCGCTGAGGCCGAATACGGCGCCGATTCCATCAAGGTTTTGAAGGGGTTGGACGCTGTCCGCAAGCGGCCGGGCATGTATATCGGCGACACCGACGACGGCTCGGGCCTGCATCACATGGTCTATGAGGTGGTCGACAACGCCATCGACGAGGCGCTGGCCGGCCATGCCGATCTGGTCACGGTGACGCTCAATCCCGACGGTTCGGTCACCGTTATCGACAATGGCCGCGGGATTCCGACCGATATTCACACTGGCGAAGGCATTTCGGCGGCCGAAGTGATCATGACGCAGCTGCATGCCGGCGGCAAATTCGACCAGAATTCCTACAAGGTGTCTGGCGGCCTGCACGGCGTCGGCGTCTCGGTGGTCAACGCGTTGTCGGCCTGGCTGAAGCTGAAAATCCGCCGCAACGGCCAGATTTTCGAGATGAGCTTCACGCATGGCAATGCCGATGCGCCGCTCAAGGCGACCGGCAGCTATGAGCAGAACAAGCAGCCCGGCACCTATGAGGGCCGCAGCGGTTCCGAGATCACCTTCTTTCCGTCGTCCGAAACCTTCACCATGGTCGAGTTCGACTTCGGCACGCTGGAGCACCGGCTGCGCGAGCTCGCCTTCCTGAATTCCGGCGTGCGCATCATTTTGACCGATGCCCGCCATGCCGATCTCGTGCGCCACGAGTTGCACTATGATGGCGGCCTGGAAGAGTTCGTCAAATATCTCGACCGGGTCAAGAAACCGCTGATCGACAAGCCGATCGCCATCAAGGCCGAGCGCGACGGCATCACCGTCGAAGTGGCGATGTGGTGGAACGACAGCTACCACGAGAACGTGCTGGCCTTCACCAACAACATCCCGCAGCGCGATGGCGGCACCCATCTGGCCGGCTTCCGTGGCGCGCTGACGCGCCAGATCACCGGCTATGGCGAATCGTCGGGCCTGACCAAGAAGGAAAAGGTGGCGCTGATCGGCGACGACTGCCGCGAAGGCCTGACGGCGGTGCTGTCGGTCAAGGTTCCCGATCCGAAATTCTCCTCGCAGACCAAGGACAAGCTGGTCTCGTCAGAGGTGCGGCCCGTGGTCGAAGGCCTGGTCAACGAGGCGCTTGGCACCTGGCTGGAAGAACACCCGACCGAGGGCAAGGTGGTCATCGACAAGGTGATCCAGGCGGCTGCGGCGCGCGAAGCCGCGCGCAAGGCCCGCGACATCACCCGCAAAAGCTCGCTCGGCGTCACCTCGCTGCCTGGCAAGCTCGCCGACTGCCAGGAGCGCGACCCGGCGAAATCCGAAATCTTCATCGTTGAGGGTGAGTCCGCCGGCGGCTCGGCCAAGGGCGGCCGTTCGCGCCAGAACCAGGCGATCCTGCCGTTGCGCGGCAAGATCCTCAATGTCGAGCGCGCCCGCTTCGACCGCATGCTCGGCTCCGAGATGATCGGCACGCTGATCACCGCGCTCGGCACCTCGATCGGCAAGGACGAGTTCAACGCCGACAAGCTGCGCTACCACAAGATCATCCTGATGACCGACGCCGACGTCGACGGCGCCCATATCAGGACCTTGCTGCTCACCTTCTTCTTCCGCCAGATGCCGGAGCTGATCGAGCGTGGCCATCTCTACATCGCCCAGCCGCCGCTCTACAAAGTGACGCGCGGAAAAAGCTCGCAATACATCAAGGACGAGAGCGCCTTCGAGGAATTCCTGATCGGCTCCGGGCTGGAAGAGGCGTCGCTGACGCTTGCCTCCGGCGAGGCGCGGGCCGGACAGGATCTGCGCGGCTCGATCGACGATGCACTGGCAGTACGCCAGCTCATCAACGGGCTGCATACGCGCTACAACAGGGGCGTGGTCGAACAGGCGGCGATCGCCGGCGCGCTCAATGCCGACGTGTTGAACGATCTCGGCCGCGCCAACGCCATGGCCGAGCGCGTCGCCCAGCGCCTCGACATCATTGCCGAAGACACCGAGCGCGGCTGGACCGGCCGGCTGTCGACTTCCAATGAGGGCGTCGGCGGCTACGTGTTCGAGCGCACGGTGCGCAGCGTCAAGGAATTCGCGCAGCTCGATGCCGGGCTGATAAATTCAGCCGACGCACGCCAGCTCGACCGCTATGCCCCGCGCCTCATGGAGGTCTATGGCGAGCCGCCGGTGCTGCGCCGCAAGGATGTCTCCGAAACCATTTCGGGGCCGCTGGCGCTGCTCAACGCGGTGTTTGCGACCGGCCGCAAGGGCCTGACCATGCAGCGCTACAAGGGCCTCGGCGAGATGAATGCCGAGCAGCTGTGGGAAACCACGCTCGACCCGAATGTGCGCTCGCTGCTGCAGGTCAAGGTCAATGACGCCACCGATGCTGACAGCTTGTTCTCGCGGCTGATGGGCGACGAGGTCGAGCCGCGGCGCGAATTCATCCAGGACAACGCGCTGTCAGTTGCCAATCTGGACATTTGATGGCTGGGCGCCCATCGCTTCGTCATCCCAGGGGCGGAGCAAGGAGCGCAGCGACGCAGCGCAGACCCTAGGATCCATGCCGTGAGGTTAAGTCCTTGAAACGGTGCAGAATTCTACGCCGCTGCATCATTCGACCGAGGCCACGGAATGGATCCCAGGGTCTTCGCGACGGAGCTTCGCTCCTGCTTCGCCCTAGGATGACGAAGTTGAGGGGCTTCAGTCAATCTCCACTCAACTCGGTTCCAGCTTTCGCCCGAGGTCCACCGCGTCGCGCAGCACTTGCAGATGCGAGCGCGGCGCGGTGCCCGCCGGCGGGGCGATTTCGACGCCGTTTGCCGTCGATGACCAATAAAGCGTGTGGGTGAAGATACGGCCAAGTGAGCTGCGAAGCTCGACCTGGATGTTCTCCACACCGGGGCCGAAATTTTCCGTCATCGGACCGGAAATCGGATCGCCTGTCGCCCAGCCATTGCCGCGGTCGTAGACGTTCGTCCAGCGCGTTGCCGCAAACACCGCGCCATGATGCACCGCGCGCTGCGCCTTGCCTGCTTGGCTGTGTCCTTCCTGGTAAAGCACGGTGCCGCCGGCGCGCCCGTCATCGGCAATCGGCGGGCAGGCCGAGAACAGGCGCTCGGCAAGGCCACGCCTGAATTCCGCGAGATTGTAGGTCACCAGGAATTCGCTGTGGGAGAGCGGACTGCCAAGCGTGACGAAATCGCTGATCTTCCAGGGCAGCGGGTGGTCGGCGTCCTTGGTCCGAAGCTGCTGGTAGAGCGCCCATTGGCCGCGCCGGAACCCGGCGAGGTCTTCAAGATTCTTTGGCCACGCTGACCCATCAGAGCCGAGCGTTGCCTTGTCGATGGCCTCGACCGCCGCCAGTTTGGCCTTGTCGCGGACCGCTTCCAGCCTTCGCGGCCGGAACTCGGCCCACAGGATCTGCAGCAAATCATAGGCGATGATCGACCCAAGGCTGTGCGAGACCAGCACGATGCGGTCGTAAGCATCGTCCTTCATCAGCGTCTTGAGCAACGTCAGGCCTCTGTCGCGGATCAGCGCACGCTTCTCGATCGTCGCCGCCTCGGCGCGCACATAAGCGGCGACGTCGCCGAAATAGGGCAGGGCGAACTGATCCACCGCCCAGATGACAAAAGAAGCGAGGGTGGTGATCATCAGGCCGATCGTCAAGGTAACGGCCTGTTGCCAGACCGATGTTGCCAGCACGAGTGCTGCGCCCAGAATGACGATAACGATCAGAAGTGTGGCGACGTAAAGCTTGCGGGCGTCGAGCGGAATGTCGGCGGGCTTGCGCCACAACAGGTTCGTCACCCAGGCGGCCAGCCGGCCGCGCGTCGTGCCTTGCGTGATGTCGGCCCAATAAAGCTCGTAAAAATCGGTACGGCGGCCATCGACGTCGTAGGGCGTGGTGATGCGGCGCAGCTCGTGTGACTTGGTCCGGCTGTCGGGCGTGATCCAGCTCTGGTTGATCGTGGCGCCGGAAACGGCCGGATCGGGAATCTGGGCGTAGGGTGGAGCACGGGTGGGATCGCTGCTCCAGACCGCCTTGACGAATCCCCTCAGCGTACCCATCGGCCGCTGCTCGCCCATGCCGTGCACGATCACCACCGCCTGGCCGGGCTGCGCCTTTTTGTAAGCCAGCGATCCGACAGTCTTGGGCATCAGCGTCTCCGTTGACGACATCCGACGGCGGGATCGCTCATGCTACCCCCGGCTCACCGAGCCAACAATACACGGCAGCCCATGTGGAACTCCGTGAACCGATCCACAGTTTCGCAGTCGTGCCTCGGGCCGCGCGGAAAATAGTTCCGTTCCCGGCAAGCAAATCATTTCATTGCCCTTCGGAACGGAAATCGCTCAGGAACATTGTGACGACATCGATCAATTTCTCGCAGGGAGGCTCTTTATGGGACGCGGTATTTTGCTCTGGTTGCTCGGTATTCCGATCCCGATCATCATTCTCATCATGCTGTTCGTACGGTAGGAGGCGTCGATGCAGTCCACCGTATCGGCTGTCGACGTATCTGCTTCAACAGAATCCTCCGCCACGGCCGTGAGCTGGGGTCCGATCGTCGCCGGCGCCTTCGCGGCCTCGACGCTGACCTTCATCCTCATGCTGCTCGGTTCGGGGCTGGGGCTGACCATGGTCTCGCCGTGGTCCGGCGCCAGTGCCTCGCTGACCACCTTCGCGGTGTCCGGCGCGATCTGGCTCATTATCGTGCAATGGCTGTCCTCCGGGGTCGGTGGCTATCTTGCCGGACGCCTGCGCACCAAATGGGTCGGCATCCACACCGACGAGGTCTATTTCCGTGACACCGCGCACGGCCTCCTCGCCTGGGCGCTGGCGACATTGCTGGTCGTCGGCATTCTCGGGTCGGCGCTGTCGGCAGTGCTTGGTTCAGGCGTGCAGGCGGCTTCTACTGTTGCCTCAGGCGCCGCCATGGGTGCTTCGGCCGGCGCGTCCGCCAATGCCGGCAGCGCACCGGCCGACAATGCAACGTCCTATCTTGTGGATACGCTGTTCCGTCCGGCTGATGCCGCCAGGCTCGCGGCGGCCAATCCGGACAGCGATGCGGCTGCGGCCGGGCAGGCTTCGCGCATCCTCATCGCCAGTGCGGCGGCAGGCGAAATTTCGGCTGACGACAAGACCTATCTGTCGCAGCTGGTCGCCGCCCGCACCGGGCTTTCCGAGGCTGACGCCAAGGCGCGTGTCGACGCCCTGGTGGCCAGGGTCGAGGACGCCAAGGTCAAGGCCAAGCAGGCCGCCGACGCCGCACGGAAAGGCAGCGCCACCTTCGCACTGCTTGGCGCCCTGTCGCTGGTTATCGGCGCCTTCATCGCCAGCGCTGCGGCAGCACTGGGCGGCAGGCAGCGCGACGACGAGGAAGCGGTTTTCCTGACCAGCCGCTGAACCGGTCTTCAACATCAAAAAGCCCGGTCGAACCGGGCTTTTTTGTTTCCGATGATGGACCGACAACCTTCCAGTGGAAGGTTGCGGCGGGGTCAGTGATCCATGGCCTTGACGATTTCCTCGGTCATCTTCTTGGCGTCGCCGAGCAGCATCATGGTGCCGTCCTTGTAGAACAGCGTGTTGTCGATGCCGGCGTAGCCCGAGCCGAGCGAGCGCTTGACGAACAGGCAGGTGCGGGCCTTGTCGACGTCGAGGATCGGCATACCGTAGATCGGCGACGACTTGTCGTCGCGGGCGGACGGATTGGTGACGTCATTGGCGCCGATGACATAGGCGACATCGGCCTGCGCGAACTCGGAGTTGATGTCTTCCAGTTCGAACACTTCGTCATAGGGAACATTGGCTTCGGCGAGCAGCACGTTCATATGGCCGGGCATGCGGCCGGCCACGGGGTGGATGGCGTATTTGACATCCACGCCATTGGCCTTGAGCTTGTCGGCCATTTCGCGCAGCGCGTGCTGGGCCTGGGCGACCGCCATGCCGTAGCCCGGCACGATGATGACCTTCTGTGCGTTCATCATCAGATAGGCAGCGTCGTCGGCCGAGCCCTGCTTGACCGTGCGTTCGATGCCGTCGTCGGCAACCGCCGCGGTCTCGCCGCCGAAGCCGCCGAGGATGACCGAGATGAACGATCGGTTCATGCCCTTGCACATGATGTAGGACAGGATGGCGCCGGACGAGCCGACCAGCGCGCCGGTGATGATCAACGCCAGATTGCCAAGCGTGAAGCCGAGTGCCGCGGCGGCCCAGCCGGAATAGGAATTCAGCATCGAGACGACGACCGGCATGTCGGCGCCGCCGATCGGGATGATCAAGAGGACGCCGAGCGCCAGCGACGCCGCGACGATCAGCCAGAACACCAGCTTGGCCTCGGTGGTGACCAGAAGCACGATCAGCACGATCAGCGCGATGCCGAGGACCGCGTTGATGATGTGACGGCCGCCGATCATGATCGGCTTGCCCGACATGCGGCCATCGAGCTTGAGGAAGGCGATGACGGAGCCGGTGAAGGTGATGGCGCCGATGGCAACGCCAAGGCTCATCTCGATCAACGCCTGGGCGTGGATGTCGCCATTCGTGCCGATGCCGAAACTTTCCGGCGCGTAGATGGCGGCTGCCGCTACCATGACGGCGGCAAGGCCGACCAGCGAGTGGAAGGCGGCAACCAGCTGCGGCATCGAAGTCATGGCGATGCGGCGCGCTGTAACGGCGCCGACGCCGCCGCCGATGGCCAGACCAAGCACGATCAGGCCGAAGCGCCCGGCGGACGGAGTCGCCAGCGCCAGCGTGGTGGCAATGGCAATGCCCATGCCGATCATGCCGTAGAGATTGCCTTGGCGGCTGGTGGTCGGATGCGACAGGCCGCGCAGCGCCATGATGAACAGGACGCCGGAGACCAGGTAGAGGAAGGACGCGAAGTTGGCGTTCATGGCTCTCTACCGGTCCTTCTTCTTGTACATGGCCAGCATGCGCTGGGTGACCAGGAAGCCGCCAAAGATGTTGACCGAGACCAGCATCAGCGCGACGAAGCCGAAGCCGGTGGCAATGCCGGAGGCCGAGATGCCGACGGCCAGCAGCGCGCCGACGACGATGACCGAGGAGATGGCGTTGGTGACCGCCATCAGCGGCGTGTGCAGCGCCGGCGTCACCGACCAGACGACGTAGTATCCGACGAATATCGCAAGTACGAAGATGGCGAAGCGGAAGACGAAGGGATCGATGGCGCCGCCGGACAGTGCGTGCGCGGCATCGCCCGCCGCATCGGCGCCACCGGGCGCGTTGGCCAGGTTCTGCACAGCCAGCCGGACGGCGGCACTTGCCTGGTCGAGCTGATCGAGGGCTTTCTGCAAGGTCTGATCCATCACGCGATCCCCTTCGGCTTGGCGGCGGACTTGCCGGCAGTGGCTTTGTCGGACGCCTTTTTCGGTGCAGCCTTCTTCGGCGTGGCATCAGCCACCATGGTCTCCGCCGGAATGGCCGCCGGTTCGACATGGGGCTGTTCCGCCGCCTTGGCGAAGGCCGGATGCACCACGCGGCCAGCGTCGGTCAGCATCGTCGCCTTGACCAGATCGTCTTCGCGGTTGATGGCGAGCGTCTTGCTGGTCTTGTCGACCAGCGTCTCGAGGAAGGCGAACAGGTTCCTGGCGTAGAGCAGCGAGGCCGATGCGGCGACGCGGCCGGGCACGTTGAGGTGGCCGACGATTTTCACGCCATTGGCCGTGGTCACCACCTGGCCTGCAACTGCGCCTTCGACATTGCCGCCGCGCTCGACGGCGAGGTCGACGATCACCGAGCCCGGCTTCATCGAGGCGACCATCGCCGCCGACACCAGCTTCGGCGCCGGACGGCCGGGGATCAGCGCCGTGGTGATGACGATGTCCTGCTTGGCGATGTGCTCAGCGGTGAGCGCTGCCTGCTTGGCCTGGTACTCCTTCGACATTTCCTTGGCGTAGCCGCCGGCGGTCTCGGCCGCCTTGAACTCCTCGTCCTCGACGGCGAGGAACTTTGCGCCGAGCGACGCCACCTGTTCCTTGGCGGCGGGACGAACGTCGGTGGCGGTGACGACGGCGCCGAGACGGCGCGCCGTGGCGATCGCCTGCAGGCCGGCAACGCCGACGCCCATGATGAAGATCTTCGCCGCCGGCACGGTGCCGGCCGCCGTCATCATCATCGGCAGCGCGCGGTCATACTCCGATGCGCCGTCGATCACGGCCTGGTAGCCGGCGAGATTGGCCTGCGACGACAGCACGTCCATCGACTGGGCGCGGGTGATGCGCGGCATGAATTCCATCGAGAAGGCGGTGACCCCAGCCTCGGCAAGCGCCGCGACCGCGGCGTCATTGCCGTAGGGATCCATGATGGCGATGACCGCCGCACCCGATTTGTAGCCCTTCAGCTCGGCGTCGATCGGCCGGCGCACCTTCAGCACCACATCCGCCCGGCTCGCATCCGAAGCCTTGCCGATCGCGGCGCCCGCCTTGGCGAACTCCTCATCTGGAATGCGCGACCTGGTGCCGGCGCCTGTCTCGACGGTGACGTCGAAGCCCAGCGCCGCCAGCCGCTTCACGGTATCGGGCGAGGCCGCCACACGAGGCTCGCTGGCATCGAGCTCGCGAGGGATGAAAACCGTCTGTCCCACCGCATGATCCTTTCGGCTGGAACCTGTTTGCGCAAGAGTGCGGCTTTGCGAAAGAGTGCGGCCGGATGTCCGGCTACACCCCCTGGCAAGGGTCTGAAGAGACTATCGGAGAATGAAGGCGCCGAGGGCGAGGATCAGCACGAACAGGATGGTCGCGGAGAAGAAGCCGCCTGCGAAGAAGCCGAAAGCCATGGCCAGGAGCAGGGCGCCGCAGAACAGCGAGCCGTATTTGGCCAGCGCCAGAAAGCCATGATAGGTGCGGTCATGTTCGGCATAGTCCATCTTCGCGCCCAGTTCGACAGGACCGGTCGGCGTGTGATCAGCCATAGGAATACCCCTTCGAAGACATCTTTGAGGCACATAGCGAAAAGCCGGGCCAAGAGCAATGGCGCTATTGCCGCACGACCAGTGACAACAGCCTCAAAGGAATGTTGAAAGCCGGCAGTAGGGCTTGTCGCCGGCCTAACGTCGAACGTTGAGGGTTTTGCGTTTCAACCGGCTAAATGCGGAAACAGCCCGAGCAGCCCAATGACGATCAGATAGAGCGCGACGATGTAGTTGAGCAGCCGCGGCATCACCAGGATCAGCACGCCGGCAATCAGCGAGATCAGCGGGGTCAGTGCTAGCTCGGGAATATGCATGTCGGTTCCTTTCTATGGCCGCATCGGGGTCGTGACGTCCAGAACGCCGAAGCGGCCGGAAAGCTCCTCGCACCGGGCGCTAAAGTGCGCCGGCTTTGCCGACATTACGCTGCTTCGCGAAAATATTTGGCGGTGGGCAGGATGGTCAGCGGCGCGAGCTCGCCGGCCGGCGCCTTGGCAAACAGCATACGCCGCTCCAGCGCCGTCGACTGGAAGAAGGGAAAGCGCTCCAGCGTCGGGGCCATGTTCTGCTCGCAGATCGATTCATAGAAGAAGATCGGCATGGTGAAGGGCGGGTAGAGGCGCGGCTCGCCGACCTGCACCGATCCGAAGATGCGATGGTAGAAGGCCGTGTGCTCCTCGCGGATCATCGAAATGCAGCTGGTGGCGTTGAAGAAGGTGTTGGCGATAACCGCGAGCCGCAGCGTGACATAGGGCAGGGCGCGGTTGGCCGACGACATTTGCGGATCGATCGCCAACCGGCTCGGGTCGATGAAGGTTTCACCGCGCGCCAGCCGCAGCAGCAGCCGGTCGCCGAAAACGGTCATGATCGGCGCTTCGGGGGTCTCACGGGTCAAATGGTGGAGCCTGACGGTGCTGACCAGCTCGCCATCCATGAAGACGCCGAAACAGTAGCAATTGCGCACTTCGTCAAGGTGATCGACGAGCTTCTGTTCGGTAATGGTGTCAAGCAGGCCGTGTGTATGAAAGGCCTTGTAGCGCAGCCGGTAGACCGCTTCGAGATCCTCGCCGCTTTCGCAGCGCCGGTATTCGACACGCTCGAGGACGTCGAGGACGTTGCGGGCGAACAGGGAAGGCGGGCCAGATTTGACTGCCGCACCCGAAAGCACACCTGACTGATGCGTGTCCATTACTTCCCCTCGTACCGCCGCAGGAGAACAATACCGGACGACCGAAGGAACAAGAAGATGAAACTCTAATCGTCTGTGTTTACCGATCATTAACCTTAACAATCAGTTAACGTCTAGACAATACAACGCTTTTTAGACGGGCTTTTCAAGCGCAATTTAATGACGGGTCAGGGCGTGGCGAGTTTTGCCGCCGGCCGCAGCTCGGCGGCGAAAGGCCAGGTCACGTTGGACATGGTCTCAATGCCCGAGGCACTGAGTGCTGCGCCAAACAGGAAGCCCTGGACGAGGTCCGGCTTGACCGAATGCACCAGGATCTTCAGCTGTTCGAAGGTTTCCACACCTTCGATGGTGACGGTCAGCCCGAGCACGCGAGTCAGGTCGACGATGCCCTTCAACAAGTCGAGCGAACGCTTGTTCTGGGTCACGTCCATCAGGAACGAACGGTCGATCTTGATCTTGTCGAGCGGCAGCTTGTGGAGGTAGCTCAGGCTTGAATAGCCGGTGCCGAAATCGTCGAGCGCAATGCGCACGCCAAGCTGCTTCAGTTCCTCGATATACTGGCGCGTCAGCGATTTGTCGTCGAGCAGCGCGGTTTCGGTGACTTCGATCTCGAGGCGGCCAGCGGCGAGCCCCGATGTGGCAAGCGCGTCGCGAACCTTCTGGACGACGTCGCGGTTGCGGAAATCCTTGGCCGAAAGGTTGACCGAGACGCTGGTCTGGCCCGGCCATTTGGCGCATTCGGCGCAGGCAGCCGCGAGCACGAAGGTGCTGATCTCGGAGATGATGCCCATTTCTTCGGCCAGCGGAATGAAGATGCTGGGCGAAACCGGCCCGAGATCGGGATGATCCCAGCGGCACAGGGCCTCGCAGCTGGCGATGCGCATGGTGTTCATCGCCACGATCGGCTGATAGACCACCCGCAGCGCCTTGCCTTCGACCGCCGTGCGCAGGTCGGCCTTCATCAGCTGGCGGTTGCGGAACGCCGCATCCATCGCCGCCTCGAACAGCCGCCAGTTGTTCTTGCCGAGTTCCTTGGCCTTGTAGAGCGCCAGATCGGCCTTGACGATCATGGCGTCGACATCGGTGTCGTCGACCCTGGACAGCACGGCGCCCGCGCTTGCCTGGATGCGCAGACCGTGGCCTGCGACGTCGACCTCGCCCTGCAGATCGGCAAAGATCTGGTCGAGCAGGCCCGTCAGATGGCTTTCATCCTCGACGCGGTCGAAGAAGATCATGAACTCGTCGCCGCCGAAACGGCTGACATTGACGCCTTGCCCGGCGACGGCCGCCAGCCGCTCGGCAACGGCATAGATAAGTCCGTCGCCGACCGGATGGCCGAGGGTGTCGTTGACGCTCTTGAAATCGTCGAGATCGAGCACCGCCAGGGCGCACAGGCGGTCGCGGCTGCCCGACGCCATGGCTTCACCGACCAGCTCATGGAAATACGCGCGGTTCGGCAGGCCGGTAAGGCTGTCATAGCGCGCCATGAAGCGGATTTTTTCCTCAGCCTCGACGCGGGCGGTGACGTCCTCGAAGGTGATGACACCGAGATCCTGATTGCCTTCGCGGGCCGAGAACTCATAGTGCTGGCCATTGGAGAAGGAGACCAGCACCTTGCGGTCGCGGCCCTCGCGCAAGGCGCGCGTCAGCTGCGCTTCGACATAACGACAGTCTTTCGGCGCCAGCATGCCTCCGGCGACGCCGCGCAGGAGCAGCGAATGGATCGACCGCCCGAGCAGTTGGTCAGGCGAGCGCAGCGACATCAGATGCGCGGCTTCGGCATTGCCGACCACGACCTTGCCGTCGGGGCCGAGCATGACCAGGCCATGCGACATGGTGTTGAGCGCGCGGTTGAAGCGCTCGGCGAGCCTGGCGGCCGTCTTGCGCTCCGAAATGGCGTTGAACAGCACGGTGCGGACGTGGCTGGCCATCCGGGTGATGATGAAGATGAACGGCACGATGTAGAGGCCGAGGATGAAATCGCCGAGATGTCCCTTGAGCATCAGCCCGACCGCGATCGGCAGCACGACCGTGAAGGCCTGCACCGCAACCATGGTCTTGGAGCCGTAATTGCGGCCGACAATGGTCACCGTCGAGCCCATTATGACGGCGATGGCGGCGCTTTCCCCGAAGACATCGGGAATGAGATAGATTGAGGTGAAGCAGAAAAGCCCCATGAAGAAAGCCTGGATGGTGCCGCCAACCAGGTAGTAGCGTTCCCACTTCTTGGCTTGTTCATAAGTTTCGAAACTGCCTATGCGCAGGCCTTTGCGGATGCCGTAGTAACGGTAAAGCCCCGCCCCAAGCATAAGCCCGGCCAATGCAAGATAGGCCGGATGCCCCGAGGTAAAATAAACCAGAATGCCGATGAGGCCATGGCAAAATGCGCCAATCAGCAGGATCCCGGGATCGTTGAACAACGATCGCACGAACCCAGCATAGACGTCCTCACCTATCTCTGCGGCTTTGTTTTCTTGCATGGCCTGCGGTGTCGCACGAACCGCAGTCATGTCACATTCGCCTTAAGAAAGGTTTAGAGATGCCGTTTCGACGCTTGGCGTCAAGTCGGCTCCACCGGCGTAAACCGCGAAAATTCGTGTTCAGGTAAACAAGGCGTATCGATCACTCGGCGGCCTGAAGTTCAGGCCGCGCCGGCGTGTTGGCCAGCCGCTCGACAAGCCTTGTGCGCTCGCCCTCGGCCTTTTCGGCGCTGCCCTGCCTCACATGGCCGTAGCCGCGAATGAGCGCCGGCACCGAGGCAAGGGCGATGGCGGCCTCGATCCTGCCTGGCGCAAGTGCTTTGGCGACAAGCTCCAGATCGGCCTCATAGCCGGCCAGAAGCTGCCGCTCCATGCGCCGCTCAGTGCTGTAGCCGAACACGTCGAAGGCCGTGCCGCGCAGGCCTTTCAGCGCCGCCAGCAGGCGAAATCCCTTCATCATCCACGGGCCGAAGCTCGATTTCCTCGGCTTGCCGTCATTGCCGCGCCTGCCCATGATCGGCGGCGCCAGATGAAATTCGAGCTTTTCGTAGCTCTGGAACTGTTTTGAGAGCTCCATAGCGAAGGAGCCGTCGGTGTAGAGCCGCGCCACCTCATATTCGTCCTTGATCGCCATCAGCTTGAACAGATTTTTGGCGGCTGCCTCGGTCACCGCGGTCGAGCCGGGCACGGCCTTTGCCTCGGCGGCACGCAGGACCGCCAGCCGCTCGACATAGCGCCTGCCATAGGCGGCATTCTGATAGGCAGAGAGGAAAGCGACGCGGCGGGCGATGATATCGTCCAGCGTCTCGGCGATCTCAGTGGCCTTGCTCGGTTGCGCGATGAGGCCGCGCACAAACTCCGGCTGATGCGCGGCGCGCCGGCCCCAGCGGAAGGCGGCGATGTTCATCGCCACCGCCTCGCCATTCAATTCAATCGCTCTTTCAACGGCTTGCGCGGACAGCGGCAGCCCGCCATGCTGGAAAGCGAAGCCGAGCATGAACATGTTGGCGCCGAGCGAATTGCCGAACAATTGGGTGGCGGTGCGCGTGGCGTCGAAGAAATGGGTCTTGTCTTCGCCGGCGGCAGCACGGATCGCCTTCTTCAGGCGCTCGATGGGCAGCGAGAAATCGGCCGAACGGGCGAACTCGCCAGGCATGATCTCGGCGGTGTTGGCGAGGAAGATGGTATGGCCTTCGCGTACCGCGCCAAGCACCTTCTTGGCGCCCGAGACGACGAGGTCGCAGCCGAGCACCAGGTCCGCCTTGCCGGCCGAAACGCGGATCGCGTGGATGTCGTCCGGGGTGCGGGCGATGCGGACATGGGTGAACACCGAGCCGCCCTTCTGGGCGAGGCCGGCCATGTCGATCATGCCGCAGCCCTTGTCCTCGAGATGGGCGGCCATGCCGAGCACAGCACCTATGGTGACGACGCCGGTGCCGCCGACGCCGTCGATGATCGCCGCCCAACCCTCGCTACCGAGCGGGAATTCGGCCGGCACCGGCACGCCGTCAAGCGGGTCGGAGCGGCCGGCAATGCCTTCGGCCTTCCTGATCTTGGCGCCGTGCACGGTGACGAAGGACGGGCAGAAGCCGTTGACGCAGGAGAAATCCTTGTTGCAGCTCGACTGGTCTATTCTGCGCTTGCGGCCGAACTCGGTCTCGACCGGCTGGATCGAGACGCAGTTCGATTGCAGGCCGCAATCGCCGCAGCCCTCGCAGACCAGTTCGTTGATGAAGACCCGCTTGTCGGGATCCGGGAAGGTGCCGCGCTTGCGGCGGCGGCGCTTTTCGGCGGCGCAGGTCTGGTCGTAGAGCAGCACCGAGACGCCCTTGACGTCGCGCAGCTCGCGCTGGACGAGGTCGAGGTCGTCGCGGTGGTGGATGGTGGCGCCGGAGGGGAATTCGGCCTTCCCCGCATATTTCTCCGGCTCGTCGGTGACGATGGCGATGCGCTCGACGCCTTCGGCGCGCACCTGCCTGGCGATCATGTCGACAGTCAGGCCGCCCTCATGCGGCTGGCCGCCGGTCATGGCGACGGCGTCGTTGTAGAGGATCTTGTAGGTGATGTTGGCATCGGTCGACAGCGCGAAGCGGATCGCCAGCGTGCCGGAGTGATTGTAGGTCCCGTCGCCGAGATTCTGGAAAATGTGGCCGCGCTTGGAGAATGGCGCCTGGCCGACCCATTGTGCGCCCTCGCCGCCCATGGCGGTGAAGCCGACCGTGTTGCGGTCCATCCACAGCGCCATGAAATGGCAGCCGATACCGGCGGCGGCGATCGAGCCGACCGGCACCTTGGTCGAGGAATTGTGCGGGCAGCCGGAGCAGAAGAACGGCGTGCGCGAACCGATATCGCTGGTGTCGGCAAGCATCGCCTGGAACTGGCGCAGCTTTGCCACCTTGGCAGTGATCTCTTCCGAAGGGCCGATTGTGCGCAGGATGCGCTCGCCCAGCGCAATGGAGATCTCGTTGGGGTCGAGCGCGCCCTTGGCCGGGAACAGCCAGTCGCCGCGCTCGTCCTTCTTGCCGACGATCATCGGCTGGGTGGCGGTGCCGTAGAGGTTTTCGCGCAGTTGCACCTCGATCAGCGAGCGCTTCTCCTCGACGACGACGATGGTGTCGAGGCCGCGGGCGAATTCGGCGATATGCTGCAGGTCGAGCGGCCATGGGCAACCGACCTTGAACAGGCGGATGCCGATGCGGCCGGCGGCGGCCTCGTCGATGCCGATGTCTTCCAGCGCCTGGCGGACATCGAGATAGCTCTTGCCGAGCGTGATGATACCGAGCTTCGGCGCGCGGCCGCCCGAATAGACGATGCGGTTCAGGCCGTTGGCATGGATGAAGGCGGATGCAGCGGCGCGCTTGTATTCATGCAGCCGCTCCTCCTGGCCGAGCATGTCGATCTCATCGCGGATGTTGAGGCCGCCGGGCGGCATATCGAACTCCGGCACGACGATGTTCAGGCGCTCGAGCGCGGCATCGACGGAGGCCGTGGATTCGATGTTGTCCTTGACGCATTTGATAGCCGCCCAGGTGCCGGCGAAGCGCGACATGGCAAAGCCGTAGAGGCCGTAGTCGATGATCTCCTGAACGCCGGCCGGGTTGAGGATCGGCACCATGGTGTCGACGAACAGGAATTCGGTGGCGTGCGCATTGGTCGATGATTCGGCCATATGGTCGTCGCCCATCAGCGCAAGCACGCCGCCATACTTCGACGATCCCGCGAGGTTGGCGTGGCGGAAAACGTCGCCGGAGCGGTCGACGCCCGGACCCTTGCCGTACCAGACCGAAAATACCCCGTCATGCTTGCCTTCGCCCAGCAATTCCGTCTGCTGAGAGCCCCAGCAGGCGGTGGCGGCAAGCTCCTCGTTGAGGCCGGGCTGGAAAACGATGTCGGCCTGCGCCAGCTGCTTTTTCGCCCGCCACAGCTGCATATCGAGGCCGCCGAGCGGCGAGCCGCGATAACCGGACACGAAGCCGGCCGTGTTGAGGCCGGCCCGGCGGTCGCGCTCGCGCTGCATCAAAAGCATGCGGATGACCGCCTGTGCGCCGGACAGGAAGATGCGCTCCTTACCGAGATCGAACTTGTCGTCGAGCGCGACGTCGTGCAGCGTCATCAGGCATTTCCTCGGCGGAGGCAGCACCGGGGGGCGCGCAGCCAACGTAGGAGTGAGATGGCGCAGTCTTTCTCCGCTTGCAAGGCAGGTCAAACGAAATCGAAAGTGCCAGGCAAAGCGCAACGAACGATCCGCTGCCGTCGCGTATCCGGCACGAAATCGGTCCGCGGCGGTTGTCCGGCGACCGAAAATTTCCACGCAGTCGCGCCCGGCAAAGACGCGTCAGCCTTTCGAGCAATCCGGCTTCGGCTCACCCGGCAGCTTGCCGTCGGGATGGCCGGCAAGATCGGGATTGGCCGTATAGAGCTGGTCGACCACCAGCGGCCGGTCGGGAAGGATCGACTGGTCCTCGCTCGACATCAGCGTCGTGTCGATCTTCTGCAGGAACGTGCCGTCAGGACCCCTGATGCTGATGGAGATCGCATAGGGTTTGTCCTTGACGATGCAGGTGAGCGCCGGGCTCTCCAGGCTGACCTTGTCGAGCTTCGGCCAGACCTTCTGCTCGACTACCAGGGGAGGGCCGCCGGCCGGATTCTGGAAACTGGCGACCGCCACCTGGCCTTCGCCCATCGGCTGCAGGGGTCGCAGCGTCACGACATAGGTCGCCCGGGCGAGACGGTAGTTGAAGACGACGACCTTGCCGGAAACCTCGAACAGCTTGCCGTCGCCGCCGGTGTCGCGGCAGGCGCCAAGCGCAACGGCTGCAATGAGCGCAGCACCGACAAGGATTGAACGAAAAACAACCCTAAGCATTGTTGACCTCATGTGCCGCCGTGCGGCGGCGATAGTGACGGCTTGCTTTCTGGCGGTTGCCGCACACAGCCATATCGCACCAAAGGCGGCTGGAATTGCGGCTCCTGTCGAGAAACAGCCAGCTGCAATTGGGACAGATCCTGAGCCTGGCGACCGTGTCGTCGCGCAGCAGCGACAAGGCCGAAACCGCCAGCGCCGCCTCGAACGCGATCGGCGTCGATGGATCGCCGAACGGTCTACCCGGTGCGCCGATTTCGGCAGGGCTCCGATCGAGGCCGTTGGCGCAGGCCTTGAGAAAAGCGGCGAGGTCGCCGGCGGCAAGCGCACCTTTCGACACCGCGCCGCGAAACAGGCGGTCGGTCGTCTCGCGGATCGCCAGCACCACCGGCGCGATGCTGTCCGGCGAGGTCGCCTCTAGCGGTCTGCCGCCAAGCTCGGCACCGCGAAAGCCGGTTGCGGCGTTGGCGAAGCGCGCGATCTCGGCCGGATCGGCAAAACGGTCGAAAGTCTTTTCCGGATCGTTGCGCAACACCACGGTGTTGGCCGTATCGAGCGCAAGAATGCCGCCGGTGAAGCGATGTGGGCTCCAAGATACTGTCATATCAGAAATCTAACCGATAAATCGCGTTTGACAAGTTAGATTTACGATGCAAACCTTGGCGCGGGCTCCGGCGCAGGATTTTGTTGAGGCAAGTCGTTGCCCCAAAACCGCTTTGCACTTTTGGGCGACATGCCCTGAAAGCTGTCCATGCTCTATTTCTTCCAGCAGGTGCTGAACGGGCTGCATTCCGGCGCGCTCTATGCGCTGCTTGCCTTCGGCTACGTGCTGACCAATGGCATCCTGCACCGGACCAATCTCGCCTATGGCGCGCTGTTCGCCTTTTGCGGCCAGACGATGATCCTGACCGTGGCCTTCGGCTATCAGGTATTGTGGCTGACCTTGCTGGCGGCAGTGGTGCTCGGCGTCGTCACGGCTTTCCTTTATGCCGCGCTGATCGGCCACGTGCTGTCGCGCAGCGTCTTCGAACCGCTGGCCGACCGCACGCCCAATGCCATTGTGGTGACGACGCTCGGCATCCTGCTGGTGCTGTCGGAAGCAAGCCGTATCGCCGCCGACACGCATGATTGGTGGCTGCCGCCGATGCTGGCGCAGCCCATCGTTTTTGCTCAGGATGCCGGCTTCCAGGCGACGCTGACGCTGATCCAGCTCATCGATTGCGCGGTGGTTCTGGCGGCAATCATGCTCGCTGCATGGGCGTTTGCCCGCTCGGGCTTCGGCCGCCGCTGGCGCGCCGTCTCCGACGATCCCAAAGCGGCTGCCATGTGCGGCGTGGACGTGCGCGCAGTGTTCCGGCATGCGGTGCTGTTCGGCGGTTTCTGCGCCGCGCTGGCCGGAATCATGGCCGCCCTTTACTACGGCAATGTCAGCTTCGGCTCCGGCCTCGTCTACGGGCTGAAAATCCTGTTCGTGACGGCGGTGGGCGGCTATCTCTCTCCGCCTCGGGCCGCGCTCGGTGCGGCCGCCTTCGGCATGGCGGAGTCGCTATGGGCCGGCTATTTCCCGATCGAATGGCGCGATGGCTGGATGTATCTGTTCCTGGTCGCGGCACTTGTGCTGATCGGTCCCGGCCGCGACCAGCAGAAGATCGCCTGATCGCCGCATCCGCTGTCAGACTTTGGTTGCATGACGCAGCAGCCGGTCGGCACTTATCCCCTGCCTCCCGTCACGACGGCGTTGATCGCGCCCATGCCATGTTGACCCGCCGAACCACGCACGGCATACCGTTGGGCCACAGCGGCGCGACGGAAAATAGGGGAGCCGGCGCGCCTTCGACCTCAGGGAGGAAATGCATGGCAGGGCTGCTCGCTCTATCCAGAACGATCGACCGTATGAACGAGTTCATCGGCCGGTGGATATCGTGGCTGATCCTGCTGGCAATCCTGGTCAGCGCCGCCAATGCCATCATCCGCAAGGTCTTCGACGTCTCGTCGAATGCCTGGCTGGAACTGCAGTGGTACCTGTTCGGCGCCGCCTTCATGCTGGCCGCCGCCTACACGCTGAAACAGAACGACCATATCCGCATCGACATCGTCTACGGCATGTGGTCGCGCCGCGTGCAGCACTGGATCGACCTGCTCGGCCATGTCTTCTTCCTGATGCCGTTCGTGACGCTGATGGTGATCTATTTTATACCCTACGTGTCGCTGTCGTTCCGCAGCGGCGAAATGTCGAACAATTCCGGCGGCCTGATCATCTGGCCGGCCAAGGCGATCCTGCTCGTCGGCTTCTTTCTGCTGGCGCTGCAGGGCATCTCCGAGATCATCAAGAAGATCGCCATCATGCGCGGCGACATGGACGATCCCAATCCGTTCATCTCGGTGCACGAACAGGCCGAGCTCGAGGCGAAAGCCCTTGCCGAAGAAGCCAAGGCGCTCGCCCAGGAGGCGCGCCCATGATCGAGTTCATCGCCCAGAACATGGCGCCGATCATGTTCGCTTCGCTGATCATCTTCCTGCTGATCGGCTACCCCGTCGCTTTCTCGCTCGCCGCCAACGGCCTGATGTTCTTCTTCATCGGTGTCGTGCTGTCGCCCTATTCGGGCGGCTCGATCAACCTGGCGTGGCCGCTGCTGCATGCGCTGCCCGACAATTTCTACGGCAGCCGGGTGATGTCGAACGACACGCTCTTGGCAATCCCGTTCTTCACCTTCATGGGCATCGTGCTGGAACGATCGGGCATGGCCGAGGACCTGCTCGACACGATCGGCCAGCTGTTCGGCCCGGTTCGCGGCGGCCTTGCCTATGCGGTGATTTTCGTCGGCGCGCTGCTTGCCGCGACCACGGGCGTGGTCGCGGCTTCGGTCATCGCCATGGGCCTGATCTCGCTGCCGATCATGCTGCGCTACGGCTATGACCGACGACTGGCGTCGGGCGTCATCGCGGCATCCGGCACACTCGCCCAGATCATCCCGCCGTCGCTGGTGCTGATCGTTCTGGCCGACCAGCTCGGCCGTTCGGTCGGCGACATGTATGCCGGCGCGCTGATCCCCGGCCTGGTGCTGACCGGCCTTTACACGCTCTACATCCTGATCATGTCGGTCGTCCGGCCGAACTCGATGCCGGCGTTGCCGCTGGCGGCCCGCACGCTTGGCCACGGCGTGCTGTCGCTGCTCGCGGCACTGCTGGTGGCAGTCGCGGCTTCCTATGCGGCCTATCGCTACCTTGCGCCGGCGCATGGCGACAATGCCGATATCCTTGGCGCCAGCATCGGCGTGATCCTGATCTATATCGTGGCGATCGCCGACAAGGGCCTGAACATCAACATGATGTCCAGGCTGGCGCAGCAGGTGATCATCGTTTTGATCCCGCCTCTGGCACTGATCTTCCTGGTGCTGGGCACCATCTTCCTCGGCATCGCAACCCCGACGGAGGGCGGCGCCATGGGCGCGGTTGGCGCCCTGGCGATGGCGGCAATGAAGGGGCGGTTGTCGCTGGAGGTCATCAAGCAGGCGCTGGCTTCGACGACCAGGCTTTCCTCCTTCGTGCTGTTCATCCTGATCGGCGCGCGGGTGTTCTCGCTGACCTTCTACGGCGTCAACGGCCACGTCTGGGTCGAGCATTTGTTGACGTCGCTGCCGGGCGGCGAAGTCGGCTTCCTGATCGGCGTCAACATCCTGGTCTTCGTGCTCGCCTTCTTCCTCGATTTCTTCGAGCTCGCCTTCATCATCGTGCCGCTTTTGGCGCCGGCAGCCGATAAGCTCGGCATCGACCTGATCTGGTTCGGCGTGCTGCTCGGCGTCAACATGCAGACCTCCTTCATGCACCCGCCTTTCGGCTTTGCGCTGTTCTACCTGCGCTCGGTCGCCGCGCGCGTGCCCTATCTCGATCGCCTCACCGGCAAGCAGATCGCGCCGGTGACCACCGGCCAGATCTATTGGGGCGCCGTGCCCTTCGTCTGCATCCAGGTGATCATGATCGGGCTGACCATCGCCTTCCCGCAAATGGTCATGCGCTACAAGGGTGCGGCCGTCGATCCGGGAACGATCGAGATCAACTTGCCTGATATGCCAGGCCTTGCGCCTCTCGGCACACCACCACCAGCCAACGGTGGCCCATCACCCGCGGCGCCACCGTCGAACGATCTCTCGCAGCCGCCGAATTTCGGCGAGACGCCGCCCGCCAAGCCGGCGGCGCCGGCGACCGACCTGTCGCAGCCGCCGAACTTCAACTGATGTGTGAACACTGAGAACCTGAGTGAGGATGTCATGAGAGCCGTGCGCCTGGAAGCCGTGGGCAGCATTGCGCTACGGGAGGTCGACAAGCCTGTTGCGGGACCGCAGGACGTTCTGGTGCGCGTCGAAGCCTGCGGCGTTTGCGGCACCGACCGTCACCTCCTCCACGGCGAATTCCCTTCGAGCCCGCCGGTGACGCTTGGTCACGAATTCTGCGGCATCGTGGAGGCTGTCGGTGATGCGGTTTCCGGCATCGCCATCGGTGACCGTGTTACCGGCGATCCCAACATCTTCTGCGGACGCTGCAGTCATTGTCGGGCTGGCCGGGTCAATTTGTGCAGCAATCTCAGGGCCATCGGCATCCATCGCGACGGCGGCTTCGCCGACTACGTCGTGATGCCGCAGAGCCAGGCCTTTCTTCTGCCTGCGAACCTCAAGCCAACGCATGGCGCCTTCTGCGAGCCGCTGGCCTGCTGCCTGCACGCTGTCGACCTCGCCGGAATCAGACCCGGCGCTGCCGTGGTGGTGCTTGGTGGCGGCGTCATCGGCCTGCTTACCGTGCAATTGGCGAGGCTCGCAGGAGCGGCGACCATCATCCTGTCGACGCGGCAGGCCTCCCGCCGTGCGCTCGCCGAAGAGCTCGGTGCAACGACGACGGTCGACCCAAACGCGGTCGACCCGATCGAGGCGATCGCCGGCCCAGCCGGCCTTGTGCCCGGCGGGGCCGACGTGGTGCTCGAATGCGCCGGTGTCCCCGATACCGTCGAACAATCGATGCGGCTGGCGAAGTCCGGCGGCTCGGTGGTGATCGTCGGCGTGATGCCGCAAGGCGTGAAAGTGCCCTTCGAACCGTTCGACATCCTGTTTCGCGAGCTGAAGGTTCTCGGCTCGTTCATCAATCCCTTCACCCACAGGCGGGCGGCGGACCTTGTCGCGTCCGGCGCAATCGAGATCGACAAGCTCATCTCAAGGCAGGTCGGCCTGGAGGAAGCCGCCTCGGTGATCGCCAATCCGGCAGCGCCGGGCGAGGTCAAGGTGTTGGTGGTGCCGGGCAGGGAATGAAGGGCAGCCTCAATCCTGCGGTGTTGGCGATTGGCGAAACGGCGATGACCGCGCCCCTCTCCCCGTCACTATACGGGGAGAGGATGCCGGCAGGCAGGTGAGGTGCAGCGTCAACGCTTGGAAAGATAAGCTATAATTTCGGGGCGGCTACCAAGCCCAAGGCGATCAATCGCCGAAGTTTGCACCGCCCCTCATCCACCTGCCGGGACCTTCTCCCCGTATAGTGACGGGGAGAAGGGACAGATCCCAGCCTACAGTTTGCCGTTGCGCTGCTGGACCATCATGAAGGTGTCGTAATTGTACTCGGCCACCTGCGCCCACAGATAGTGCTCCTTGCGGAAGCCCTTGATCGAGTCCCAGATCTTCTTGAACGGTGCGTTGGTGGCTTCCATTTCGGTGTAGACCTCATTGGCCTTCTCGAAACAGGCGGCCATGATGTCCTGGCTGAACGGGCGCAATTTCGCGCCGCCGGCCACCAGCCGCTTGACTGCTGCAGGATTGAGGTAGTCGTATTTCTGCAGCATGTTGGCGTCCGCCGCGTGCGCGGCCGTGTGCACCAGCGACTTGTAGGCCGGCGAAAGCTCTTCGTACTTCGCCTTGTTGAACAGGAGATGGACGGTCGGGCCGCCTTCCCACCAGCCGGGATAGTAGTAATAGGGCGCGACCTTGTAGAAGCCGAGCTTCTCGTCATCATAGGGGCCGACCCATTCGGCGGCGTCGATCGTGCCTTTTTCCAGCGCCGGATAGATGTCGCCACCGGCGATCTGCTGCGGTACGACGCCGAGCTTCGAGACCACTTTGCCGGCAAAGCCGCCGATGCGCATCTTGAGGCCGGAGAGATCGGCGACGGTGTTGATCTCCTTGCGGAACCAGCCGCCCATCTGCACGCCGGTGTTGCCGCCGGGCAGGCCGAACAGGCCTTGCGTGGCGAGAAACTCGTTGAACAGGTCGATGCCGCCGCCATGATAGTGCCAGGCATTCATGCCGCGCGCGTTGAGCGAGAACGGCACCGCCGCACCGAGCGCCCATGTCGGGTCCTTGCCCCAATAATAGTATGACACCGTGTGGCAGGCCTCGACGGTGCCGGCCGTGGTGGCGTCGGCGGCCTGCAGGCCGGGTACGAGTTCGCCGGAGGCGAAGACCTGGACCTGGAAATTGCCGTCCGTCGCCTCAGACAGCATCTTGGAGAAGACTTCCGCGCCGCCATAGATCGTATCGAGTGACTTGGGGAAGGACGACGCCAACCGCCACGTCACTTTCGGATTGGACTGGGCGATTGCCGGTGCGGCTAGCGTCGCGGCAGCCGCCGCAGCGCCCACGCCGGTGACCCCGGCCTTGCGGATGAATGAACGACGATCCATGCAGAACCTCCCTTTTGGACCAACAAACCGACATCAGGGACATCTCCTCGCGCCCGGTATCGATTTGCCGAAACAATACACGGGCAAGGGGTCGAGTCCAGCATGGCAGCGGGATTTGACGGCGGCGCTGGCGACAAATCCGCCGGCCGGCCAGCCAGCCTGCAACTATAGTCTAACGGTCGCGCGTGGCCCATGCGAGATGGCGAAACTTGCCATGGAAAAGCGCCTTCGGATCGCCTATTTTGCAGGCACAATAGATTATTCGCTTCGCTCCAAATGGAATCCGGACCCAAAAATGCACCAGCCGCTCGTCGCCATATCGACCGACGTCCGTCAGTTCGACAACTACACCTGGCATGCCGTCCCGCAGCAATATATCGAGGCAGCACTTTCCGGCGCCGGCGTGTTCCCGCTTTTGGTGCCGTCCTTCGGCGACCGGCTCGATTTCGACGAGCTGTTGTCCTCGGTCGACGGTGTCATGGTCACCGGCTCGAAGTCCAACGTGCATCCATCGCTCTATGGCGGCGACGCCAGCGAAGCCAACGGCCCCTACGACCCGGCGCGCGATTCCACCACGCTGCCGCTGATCCGCAAGGCGATCGAGCGCGGCGTGCCGCTGCTTGCCATCTGCCGCGGCATCCAGGAGTTGAACGTTGCGCTGGGCGGCACGCTTGGCACCGAGATCCAGGAGCGCGAAGGCTCGCTCGACCATCGCGCGCCGGTGAGCGACAACCAGGACGAACGCTTCGCCATTCACCAGACCATTTCGATCAAGCCGGGCAGCTGCCTGGCCGGCGTGTTTGGCGCCGGCGACATCAAGGTCAACTCGCTGCACCGCCAAGGCATCGACCGGCTCGGCTCGAAGCTGCAGGTCGAGGCGGTTGCCGGCGACGGCACGGTGGAGGCAGTTTCGGTGAAGGACGCCCGCGCCTTCGCCGTCGGCGTGCAATGGCACCCCGAATACTGGGTCAAGTCGGACAACAACTCGGCCAAGATCTTCCGCGCCTTCGGCGATGCGGTGCGGCTGCATGCGACGGCGAAGGCCGGTGCACGGGCGGCGGCGGAATAAATCCCGGCGATCAATTGCCGGCGGATTGATCCCGTTCGCCGGTTGTCGCCAGCGACAGCAGTGGCGTGGCCGGAGCGTAGGATTCGTAGCCGTCGCCATCCGCAACCGAGAAGGTGACGATCGGGTCGGTGCCGTCGGCGCTGAACGCGATCGTGCCGTCCTCGCCCTCTCGCCAGAATTTTGCCCGCTCGATGCCGGGCAGCAGCCCGCGGCAATTCGGCGCCACGGTCAACAGCGACAGGCCATCGTCAATCGCGGCGCCGCGGCTAACCGCGCAGTCGCCTTCGTCGCCATTGGCGACCAGCCTGAAGGTGGTTGCCGGCCTTGCTTCATTGGCCGAACTTTCACTGCTGCCGCCGTGAAACAGCTGAAAGCCGGCGAAAAGTGCCGCTGCCGCAATCGATGCCGGAAGTTTCGTCATCTTGCACTCCGCGCCCCCCGGCGCAGATGCAGAATGATTTCAAAGCGTTAAGCCGACGTTAACGAGTGTGGCAGAGAGCCGCTCAGCTTCGTGGCTTGACTTGCGCCGTCTCCGGCACCGGGGTCAGTGGCCGGCGCTCGCTGAACCAGGATACCAGATTGTCGACGCACAGATCCGCCATGGCGCGGCGCGTGTGGTGCGAGGCCGAGCCGACATGGGGCAAAAACGAGGTGTTGGGCGCCTCCAGCAAAGCCTTGGGCACATTCGGTTCATCGGCGAAAACATCGAGCCCGGTGGCGGCAATGGTGCCGTTGGCAAGCGCTACGGCGAGGTCTGCCTCGTCAACCGTGCTGCCACGGCCGATGTTGACGAAAACGCCGTTGGCGCCAAGCGCCGCCAGGATTTCGGCATTGACCGCCTTCTCCGTGGAAGCGCCGCCCGGCACTACGGAAATCAGCGTATCGACCGCTTCGGCAAGGCCCTTCAGCGTCGGGTGGTATTCATAAGCCAGACCTTCGACCCTGCGCCTGTTGTGGTAGGCCACCGGCAGCCCGAACGCTTCCAGCCGGCGCGCAATGGCAAGGCCGATGCGGCCCATGCCGAAAATGCCGACATGCCGACCGCGCAAGGTCAGCCGGCTCAGGGGATAGTTGCCCTTCTTCACCCAACTGCCGTCGCGCAGCCATTTCTCGGCCTTGTAAAGTTCACGCACGGTGTTGAGCAAAAGGCCGATCGTGGTGTCGGCGACCTCCTCGGTCAAAACATCGGGGGTGTTGGTGACCATGATGTTTTTCTTGGCCGCATGGCCGGCATCGACCGAATCATAGCCGACGCCGAAGGAGGCGATGAGTTCGAGGTTGGGCAATGCATCCATCAATGCCGCATTGACGCCGGCGAAGGACGCAATGGCGCGCACGTCATGGCGCATCTCGTCGGTGACCAGGGCGGGATCGGCGCGCTCTATCTTGACCCGCTTGAAGGTGCGGTCGATGCGCTCGACCGCATGGTCGTTGAAATGTCCTGGCACCAGAACGGCGACGGTCTGCAACGCATCAGTCTTGGTCATGCACGCTCCACCGGCTTGCCGGTCGACTGGCGCACATGCAGTTCCGGCTTGATCAGTTCCTGTGACGGCCGTACCGCCTGTCCGTTCAGCTTGTCGAGCAGCGCGCTGGCGGCACGGCGGCCGACCTCTCGCTGGCCATTCCAGACTGTGGTGAGCGCCGGTGTCGCGATTGCCGCCTCCTCGAGATCGTCATAGCCGGTCACCGAGATGTCGGCGCCCGGCACCAGGCCGGCGCGGGCAATGCCGTTCATCAGGCCGATGGCGACCAGATCATTCCAGCAGCAAGCGGCGGTTGGCTTGTCTTTAAGCGCCAAAAACTGTCCAGCCGCCTCGAATCCGCCCTGCTTGGTGCGCGGCCCGGCGATGCGCCAGGACGGCCTGACCTCAAGCCCGGCGGCCTCCATGGCGTTGAGATAGCCCTGGTAGCGGTCGCGCCCTGTCGAGGTCTGGTCGGTGCCGCCGATCATGGCGATGCGCTTGTGCCCGAGCGAGATCAGATGATTGGTGGCAAGTGCCGTGCCATAGGCATCGTCACCACGAAACACCGGCACGTCGGCGCCTTCCACGCTGCGTGCGATCAGCACCGCAGGCAGGCCGTTTTCCTCGGCCATGACGATGTCGGAGGCCGGCGTGCCGATGGCCGGGGACATGATGACGCCGTCGGCGCCGAGCTGCAGCAGCGTATCGATGAAGGTGCGTTGCTTTTCCAGCTGGTCGTAGTGATTGGACAGGATGAAGGTCTGCCGGCTGCGATCGAGTTCGCTTTCGATGGAGCGCAGGATCTCGGCGAAGAACGGGTTCATGATGTCGTGCACGACGACGCCGACAATCCCCGAGCGCGAGGTGCGCAGTGAGGCGGCGCGGCGGTTGTAGATATAACCGATGGCCCGCGCATGCTCCTTGATGCGGTCACGCGTGGCGCCTGCGACCAGTGGACTGTCGCGCAAGGCGAGGGAGACCGTGGCCGTGGAGACGCCAAGCGCATCCGCGATCGTCGAAAGCTTGATCTTTTGTGCCAGCCCTTCGCTCCCCGAGTTTTTTAAATTTTTTAAATGCGGCGTTATGTCATCGGATTCGGAGCAAATCAAAGTTTTTTCGCCAGAGCCTCCGCCTCGACATCGACGGTCGTGCGATTGCGCAGCCGCAAACGGTGCTCGCGATGGATGATGTAGAGGCCGCTGGCGACGATGATGGCAGCACCCACCAGCGTCCAGCGGTCGGGGAACTGATGGAAGATGATCCAGCCGGACAGGATCATCCAGACCATCTGCGAATACGGGTAAGGCGCCAGCGCCGTGGTGGTCGCCAGTCGGTAGGCCTGAACCAGCAGCCAGTGGCCGCCGGCGCCGAACACACCCAGCATCACAAGGATAAACCAGTGCCAGCCATCCTGCGGCAGCCCATGCGAGAACGGCAGCATCGGCAGAAGCAGCACGGCCGGCGCCAGCGCTGAAAACAGGATCAGGCTCTCCGAGCTTTCGCTGGCCGACATGCGCCGCGTCATGATGACGTAAAAACTGTTCGACAGCATCGAGCCGAGCGCAAAGAGGTGGCCGACGCCGAACACGCCGACGCCAGGCCTTGTGATCACCAGCACGCCGACAAAGCCCGACAGGATCGCCAGCCAGCGCCGCCAGCCGGCCCATTCACCAAGCAGCGGTCCGGCAAGGGCGGTGATCACCATCGGGCCGAAGAAGTAGATCGAGGTGGTCTCGGCCAATTGCAGTGTCTTGAGCGCCATGACGTTGCACATGGTCGAGCCGAACAGCAGTCCGCCGCGCAGGATGTGGGCCGACAGATTGTTGGCGCGGAAGCGCGACGGCTCGCGCCAGCCGCGCAGAAAAACGCCGACAAGCAGGACATGGACGGTGAAGCGGGCCCAGGCGACGATCAGCGCCGAGACGCCGGCCAGCACCAGATATTTGCTCGATGTGTCGAGAAAGGTGAAAAAGACATAGGTGGAAAGCATGAACAGCATCGCCGCGGGCGGCGTTGCGCTTTCGTCTGATCTTGCGGGAACGTTCAAATGTCAGGCCGGGCAGGGAGGATCAACGCTTAACCTTTGCGGCAATCTCCAGCGCTCGGCAAGCCAAAAGCGACTGGCACAACAGGCGTCTGAGACAGGTTCAGCGCAGGCCGATCCGATGCCAGCTAAGGCGCTTTGCGTTCCGCTGCGACGTTCTGACATCCCGGTGCTTTGCCGTCGGATGCCACTTGCGCCTGGAGATGAAGCCACAACGCCTCGGCGACGGGTCCATGCGGTCGGTCGCGCCGGCGCACCGCCGCCAAGATCTCCGTCCGGCCGGGCAGATGTGCACCAGCGATCGAGATCAGCCTCCTATCCCGCAGTTCGTCCTCGATCAGCCATGCCGGCAGATGGCCCCAGGCCAGTCCGTGAAGGATCAGTTCCTTCTTCATCAGATGATCCGGCGCCGAGCACTGATGCGCACCGTCGATGAGGAAATAGCTCTCCGGCGATGGCCGCCGCGCCGTGTCGCGGATCACGCACTGGGTGAAGGGCCGCATCTGCTCCGGCGCAATCTCGCGGCCAGGCGCGAACGGAAGGAACCCAGGCGCCACCACCGGCACGAGGGGCACCGCGCAGAGATCGATCCGCTCGAGATGCGGATCGGAAGGATCCGCGCGATGGAAGATGAGGTCAGCCGAGCCTTCCATCAACCGTTCGAGCGGACCGCCGACCGCCTCGTACTCCAGGTGCAGGCGTGTCCCGGTGCGTTCGGCAAAGAAGCCGCTGAGCATACGCAGGATTTGCGGTCGCGGGCAGAGATCACCCATGACGACACGCAGGACCGTCTCCTCGCCGCTCGCCAACTGGCCCGCATAGGTTCGCAGATGGTCGAGCTCGCGCAATGTCAGCTGCGCTCGCGCGTGAAACTCGCGGCCCGCCTCCGTCAGCCCCACCCGATATCCGCTGCGGTCGAGAAGTGTGAGCCCGAGCAACTGCTCGAGGCGTGCGACAGCGGCGAAGACGGATGGATGCGATCGATTCAAGGCGAGGGCGGCCGCCTGGAAGCTGCCCTCGCTTGCCACGGCGTCAAAGCACCGTAAGTCGTGGAGTTTCAGACCATTCATTATCGTAAAAACCTACTGAGATCGTCCAATCATAGTAATTTTCCTGGATAATTACGAGGCCTAGGGTGGCTCATTCAAAGGGCGGCGGGAGCATGGAACTCCTTTCGCCAGGGTGAGATGAGGACCAGATGACTGACACGCTTTATTTTACGACGGGCGACGGCTGCCGGATCGCCTATCAGCTGGCGGGGGCCGGCCCTGTGCTTGTGCTCTCGAATTCCATTGCGACGAACCTGCATATGTGGGACCGGCAGCTAGCGGAACTTGCCGGATCTTTCCGGGTGCTGCGCTATGATCTGCGCGGCCACGGCAGTTCCGATGCTCCGGCCGGAGCCTATTCGCTTGATCGGCTGGGCCGCGACGTCCTTGAGCTGCTGGATGCGCTTCAAATCGCCCGCGTGCATTTCTGCGGGCTGTCGCTGGGCGGCTTCGTAGGGCAGTGGCTGGGTATCCATGCCTCGGAGCGCATCGAGCGTCTCATCCTTTCCAACACCTCGCCGCATCTCGGGCCGGCTTCTTACTTTGATGAGCAGATCAGGACTGTCCTTGCAGCGAGCAACATGTCGGCCACCGCGGACATGTTCATGCACAACTGGTTTCCCGCCTCGATGCTTGCCGGCCCAAACGAAACCGTCGACGCGTTCCGCGCGATGGTCCTGGCGACGCCGCCCCAAGGTCTCGCGGGATGCTTCGCCGCCGTACGCGATTGCGATCTGCGCCGGACTGTCTCCCTCATTACCGCGCCCACCCTGGTGATCGGTGGAGAAGACGACAAGGTAACGCTGGCAAGCCACAGCGAGGCGATCGCAGCCAGCATCCCCGGCGCCACGCTTACACTGCTTCCGGGCGTCCATATGCTGAACGTCGAGCGGCCGACTGAATTCATGAGCGCCGTTACACGCTTCCTGCTGAATTAGGCGTGCATGCGGGCGCCCTTGGTGATCTTGTCGACGAGTTTCTTGTCGGCACGCAGCGCGATGCCGACGATCTTGGCGTCCTCAGGCCCGAACTCGGCGAAGACCGCGCGGTTGGCCGCATCGAAGCCGGTGGCAAACATCTCCTCGACATAGGCTGACCCCGTCACGCCCCGCTCCAGCGCCTTCCGGTGGATGGAGTTGAGCGTCGGCCCATCGGCCGAAAGCACGATGACCGGCTGGATCGACAGAGGATTATAAAGGTTGCCGGCGCGGTCGCGGTAGGGTTCGCCGATAATGGCGGGGAATTGCGCGACGATGCCGCTGGTCAGGAAGGCGGCGACGTTGAGCTTTTGCCAGACGGCGAGATCGTCCCGCAGCACGATTGCAAATTTCGTATCGAACACCAAAATGAGGACTCCGGAGCACGCCCATGAAGGGCAGGGATAGGTGATGACGCACGATCTAGACGGTGAGGCGACACAGGGTCTTGGACGTTCGTGCGCGGATGAAGACCGGATCGTCTCGGCGCCAGGCAGCACCGGCATCGAGCGCATCGAGGCGCATTTCCATGGCAACGCCTTCGACCTGCACCGTCATGATACACTTGCCGTCGGCGTGACGCTTTCCGGTGTGCAGCGCTTCCACTACAGGGGCACTGTCAACCACAGCCTGCCCGGCCAGGTTATCGTGCTGCATCCCGACGAAGTGCACGATGGCGGCGCCGGGACCGAGGATGGTCTGCGCTACCGGATCCTCTATCTGGAACCCTCACTGCTGCTCGACTGCCTCGACGGCGCGCCGCTGCCTTTCGTCAGGGATGCTGTGGTCAGCGATCCTGCCTTGCGTGGCACGCTGCTTTCGGCCCTGTCGCCGCTCGATGAGGAACTGGACGAGCTGTTCGTCGCCGATTTCGTTGCGGAGCTGGCGCAGCATCTGGGGCGTCATGCGGGACAGAAAGCAAAGCCGATGGGGAAGTCGGCCTCGCGTGCGGCAGCGCTGGCGCGCGGCTATCTCGAGGAGAATGCCGAGCGGTCCGTTCGTTCCGATGAGCTGGAAGCCGTCACCGGGCTCGACCGCTATGCGCTGTCACGCCATTTTCGCGCGACCTATTCCACCAGCCCGCATCGGTTCCTGCTGATGCGCCGGCTGCAAAAGGCAGACGGATGATCGAGGTGGGCGAGCCGCTGGCCGAGATTGCCGTTGGCGCCGGCTTCAGCGACCAGAGCCATTTCAACAGGCATTTCAAGAAAGCATTCGGCCTGACGCCCGGCCGCTGGTCGACCCTGGTGCGCGGGCCTTCGGTAGCCGCCTAGGTGAGGAAGATCAATCGTCGATGTCGCCATCGTCGTCGACAAGCACCAGCTCCTCGTTCGACAAATTGGCCTCGATGCGGGCGAGCAGCTTGAACAGCGTCTTCTGTTCTTTCTTGTCGAGGCCCTTCAACGCCTGCTTCTCGGTCTTCTTCACCGACTTCTCGATGGCGTGGATGATCTCGCGGCCGGTGTCGGTGAGAAAGATATGCGCCTGGCGTGCATCCGCGGAAGAAGCGCGCTTTTCCAAAAAGCCCTGGGCCTGCAGCCGGTTGATGGTCTTGGTGATGGTCGGCGGGCGCACGCCGAGGCGGCCGGCGAGATTGCCGGGCGTCTGGCCGTCCTCGCGGTCGAGCGTCAGCATGATCTGGTCCTGGCCGGCATAGAAGCCGTGCGCCAGAAGCCGCGCCGCCAGCGCGGTCCTTGCCAGCCTTGCCGCCGAATGCAGCCGGCTCATCGTTGCAGTCTTGTCCGCCTTGGCCATGGTGATCCCTCTTCGGCCGTACCGGTGCGTGCAGCATAGACGCAGCCGGCCGGTTGGCAATCGACGATCAAAAAGATTCCGGCTTTCGAAACAGCTTTGCCGGCAAGCATTTGTGGTGCTCGAAATGGTGATGCCAGATGTTTATTTCAGTTAGATGACAAACGAGTTTCCGCCAAGGCGATTGCAACGGTTTGACGCGGCGCGGCTCAGCACAGGTCAACGAAGAGGCGTTTCCAGCGACACGTTGATGGTCGGCATCCCTCGCACTCGGCCTCTCGGGTCTACCCATCCGCTTCGTCAATCCTGGGTCAAACACCCAGGCGGTTTGCCTCGTGCAAAAGGCCGGCACACATCCTATATCAGGCCAACAATCCCTTCTTGCGGCCCGCAATTCCGTGGCCCAGCCATTTCGAGGCAAGATATGAGCGAAGCACAGACGCAAATCCCCGTGACCGTTCTCACCGGCTATCTCGGCGCCGGCAAGACGACGCTGCTCAACCGCATCCTGTCGGAAAACCATGGCAAGCGTTATGCCGTCATCGTCAATGAATTCGGCGAGATCGGCATCGACAATGATTTGATCGTGGAATCCGACGAGGAAATCTACGAAATGAACAATGGCTGCGTCTGCTGCACGGTGCGCGGCGACCTGATCCGCGTCGTCGAAGGCCTGATGCGCCGTCCCGGCCGCTTCGACGCCATCGTCGTCGAGACCACCGGCCTCGCCGATCCGGTGCCGGTGGCGCAGACCTTCTTCATGGACGACGACGTGCGCTCCAAGACCAAACTCGACGCTGTCGTGGCCCTGGTCGACGCCAAGCACCTGCCGCTCAGGTTGAAGGATTCCAAGGAAGCCGAGGACCAGATCGCGTTTGCCGATGTTGTCGTGCTGAACAAGACCGACCTGGTGACGCCCGAAGAGCTGGCCAAGGTCGAAGCGACCATCCGCGCCATCAACCCGGCGGCCAGGATTCACCGCACCACGCGCGCCGGCGTGGCGCTGTCCGAAGTGCTCGACCGCGGCGCCTTCGACCTGTCGCGCGCATTGGAAAACGATCCGCATTTTCTCGAGGCGCACGATCATGATCACGACCACCATGATCACGACCACGATCACCACGACCATGATCACGACCATCATCATCACGATCACGCGCATCCCTCCGACATCCATGACGTGACCGTGCAGTCGGTGTCGCTGCGCGGCGGCGAGATGGACCCGAAGAAATTCTTCCCGTGGATCGAGAAGATCACTCAGATGGAAGGTCCCAACATCCTGCGGCTGAAAGGCATCATCGCGCTCAAGGGCGACGACGAGCGCTATGTCATCCAAGGCGTGCACATGATCATCG
This sequence comes from Mesorhizobium sp. M0058, assembly GCF_040323095.1. NCBI lineage: Bacteria > Pseudomonadati > Pseudomonadota > Alphaproteobacteria > Hyphomicrobiales > Phyllobacteriaceae > Mesorhizobium > Mesorhizobium sp. M0058. Next base: position 16,899 of record NZ_JAMYUQ010000011.1, on the reverse strand, counting down.
AAGGCGACCACCAGCGCGCCTGGAAAGACGGCGAAAAGCATGAGAGCCGGCTGGTGTTCATCGGCCGCGAGCTTGACGCCGAACGGCTGAAGAAGAGCTTTGACGCCTGCCAGGCGGCTTGATTTCCGGACTCTATGGCGCTAGCGCTGCCCGCTCTTCCTTCTCCCCTTGTGGGAGTAGGTGGCCTCGCGAAGCGAGGTCGGATGAGGGGTGCTCCAGCTCGGCACCGACGGCGATCCGTCCAACACCCCTCATCCGTCTCGGCGCTGCGCGCCGATCCACCTTCTCCCACAAAGGGGAAGGTTGACGCCAGGCCTGGCCGCCTCAATGGCTTCCCGGGAGTGGTGACAGCTTCATTGGAATGGTCCTGATGCCCACAGTTGCTCCCCTCGACCTGGAAGGTCACTGCCTTGCCGCCGTCTTCCTCGACAACGTGCCGCATTATGCGCTGGCCGATGGGACAGTTCATAGGCTCGACAACGGCCACAAGACAATTCAGGCCAATGACGGCCTGCTCTCCACGTTCCATGACGCCGCCAACGACCGCCTGATCACCGGCGGCGAGGACGGCAAGATTTTTGCTGTCACCGCAGGTGGCACCGTCGGCGAATTGGCGAGCGCCGGCAAGAAGTGGATCACCAGCGTCGCCGCCGGGCCGCAAGGCGCTATCGCCTATGCCACAGGCAAGACTGCGTTCGTGCGCTTTGCCGACGGCAAGACCAAAGAGTTTGCCCATCCGCGTTCGGTCGAGGGGCTGGCCTTCTCCCCCAAGGGCATACGCTTCGGCGTCGCCCGCTACAATGGCGCGACGCTGCATTTCCCGGCCGCCGACGGCAAGCCGGTGGAGCTGGAATGGGCCGGTGCCCATACCGGCGTCACCTTCTCGCCGGATGGCGCCTTCCTCGTCACCACCATGCAGGAAAACGCGCTGCATGGCTGGAAGCTCGCCGACGGCAAGCACATGCGCATGACCGGCTATCCCGGCAAGGTCAAAAGCCTGTCGTGGAGCGTGAAGGGCAAATGGCTGGCGAGTTCCGGCGCGCCGGCGGCGATCGTCTGGCCGTTTTCGGGCAAGGACGGCCCGATGGGCAAGGCGCCGCTGGAGCTCGGCACGCGCGGCAACGCCATGGTGACATCGGTTGCCTGCCATCCGAGCCAGGATGTCGTCGCCGTCGGCTATGATGACGGCATGGTCATGGCGGTGCGCTTTACCGATGCCAAAGAGGTGCTGTTGCGCCGCCCGGGCAAGGGCGCCATCACCGCGATGATGTGGGATAAGGAAGAGCGCCGGGTCGCCTTCGGCAGTGCCGCCGGCGACTGCGGCGTCATCGATATCTCGGCGTGACCTATTCGGCTCCGCACGACACCTTGCCGGTCAATTCTTTCGGCTTGCCGTCCTGTTCCGTGTCGGCGGCGTTGTCGTAGACGGCAAGCGTGTACCGGCCGTCATAGACGCCCTCGTCACTGGTCTTGGTCAGGATCGTCAGTTCGACAGAGTTGAATTTATCTCCGAGCTGATGCTCGTGGTAGACGTTCAGCCGCAACTCCTTGTCGTCCAGCCAGTACTGGGTGAGGTCGGAATCCTCGAAGACGGTCTTGCGCAGACTGTCGCCTTCCGGCCGGCCAAGTATCTCGAGATCGCCGCGAAAATTGAAGGTCGGGCCGCCCATACCTCTGGTGACCCCGGCGCCGACCTCGAATTGCACCGCTTTGTCATCGACGGAACACCAGACGCCGCCCGATGCGGAAGCCGCAGCGGCCGACAAGAGTAGCGCAATAGCGCAGATGATCGTCCGCATTTTTCTCCCCAAACCACAGACCCGATCGCATTGGCGCCCGACTGCGCCGGAAGGTCAAGTCTGCCGAACTTGCTGCTGACCCAATGCAGCGCACCAACACGGCCAATTGCGGTTGCCGTCGCCAATTGGGTAGTGTGCCGGCCGAGAGGGATTTCATGCACAGCACGAACAGTTCAAAGGCGTCCATTGGCGGTATCAGCCGTGACCGCATCGCTGCATTGCGGACAAGCGAGGCGAACACCTTCCGCAAGGCGCGGCCGAAATCGCAGGCCAAGGTCGGTAACGGCCTGCCAGGCTTCTTCGGCGGTGTGCCGATGCACTGGATGAACGACTGGCCGACGCCATTCCCGATCCTGGTCGAAAGCGCCAAGGGCGCCGCCATCACGGATATCGACGGCAACAGGCTGGACGATTTCTGCCTCGGTGACACCGGCTCGATGTTCGGCCATTCGCCGCCGCCGGTGGCGCGCGCCATCCGCCGCCAGGCCGGGCGCGGCCTGACCTATATGCTGCCTTCGGAAGATGCGCTGGCCATCGGGCCGCTGCTCACTCAGCGTTTCGGTCTGCCGTTCTGGCAGATCGCCACCACCGCCACCGACGCCAACCGCTTCGCGCTGCGCGTCGCCCGCGCCGTCACCGGCCGCGAAAAGATACTGGTCTTCAACGGCTGCTATCACGGCTCGGTCGACGAGACGATGGTCCGGATGGTCGACGGCAAGCCCGTGAATCGGCCGGGGCTGGCGGGTGAGTTTCGCGACCTGACCAAGACGGCGAAGGTCATTGAATTCAACGATGTCGCCGCGCTGCAAGCAGCGCTCAAGGACAAGGATGTCGCCTGCGTCATTGCTGAGCCGGTGCTGACCAATTCCTGCATGGTGCTGCCCGATCCGGGTTTTCACGACGCCTTGCGCAAACTGACGCGCGCGGCCGGAACGCTGCTTCTGATAGACGAGACGCACACGATTTCGACTGGACCCGGCGGCTACACCAGGAAATTCGGGCTGCAGCCCGACCTGTTCGTGCTGGGCAAGCCGATCGCCGGCGGAGTGCCGGCAAGCGTGTGGGGCATGAGCGACGAGGTCGCCTCGCGCTATGCCGACTACAATCGAACCAAGGAGCCGGGCTATTCCGGCATGGGCACGACGCTGTCGGCGAACCCGCTGCAGTTCGCAGCCATGCGCGCAACGCTCGAAGAGGTGATGACGCAGGAGAATTATGCCCGGATGGATCGCCTCGCCCTGCGGCTCGATGCCGGGCTGACCGGCGTCATCGATCGCTACAATCTGCCCTGGCATGTCGCCCGCGTCGGCGCCCGCGTCGAGTTCATCTGCGCCCCTGGCCCGCTCAGGAACGGCGCCGAAGCCGAGACTGCCCATGCGCCGGAGCTTGAGGCGGCTATCCATGTCGCGCTGGTCAACCAGGGCGTGCTGATCGCGCCCTTTCACAACATGATGCTGATCTCACCGGCCACCACCGGCGCCCAGGTCAACCGGCTGATCACCGCCTTCGCCACGGTTGCGGCAAGGCTGACGGCATGAGACAAGCTGCCAAGCCAAACTCGAGTACACTAATCATGACTTCACCTTCGGGCTCGACGCCCGCCGAGGCGCAAGCCTTTCTCGACGCCCATCCCGAAATCGAAGCCTTCGATATCGTCTTGACCGACGCCAACGGGGTCGGCCGCGGCAAGATCGTGCGCCGGCATGAGCTGAAAAGCATCTTCGAGGGCGGCCGCCACATGCCGATCTCGATCCTCGGCCTCGACATCACCGGCGAGGATGTGCACGAAACCGGGCTGATCTGGACGACTGGAGACGGCGATCTCAGGGCATGGCCGATCCCCGGCACGCTGGTGCCGCTTTACGGCACGAACCCGCCGCGCGGCCAGTTGCTGATGGCGATGTACCATCTCGAGGGACAGCCTATGTCGTCGGACCCACGGCTGGCGCTGGCCAGGCAGGTCGACATCTTGGCGGCCAAGGGCCTCTATCCCGCCGGCGCCTTCGAACTCGAATTTTTCCTGCTTGCCAATGAGCGTGACGCCGACGGCAAGGTAAAACCGGCGGACGCCGTGCTCGACGGCCGCCGCTCGGCCAAGACGGAAGTCTATTCCGTCGACCATCTGCACGGCATGGAGCCGTTGTTTTCCGACATCTATGCCGCGGCTAAGGCGCAAGGCATTCCGGCCGAAACGGTGATTTCGGAATACGCGCCCGGCCAGTACGAGCTGACGCTGAATTACCGCAAGGATGTCATGCGGGCGGCCGACGACCTCGTCATGTTGAAGCGGCTGGTGCGGGCGCAGGCGCGCCGCCATGGTGTTACCGCCTGCTTCATGGCCAAGCCGATCGAAAAATATGCCGGCTCCGGCATGCATTTCCATGTTTCGCTGCAGGACAAGAACGGCCGCAACGTTTTTGCCGAAGCCGGCGGCGAAAGCTGGTCGCTGCCGCTGCTGCAGGGGCTCGGCGGGCTGATCCAGACCATGGCCGAATCGATGCTGGTGTTTGCGCCGCACGCCAATTCCTGGCGGCGCTTCGTCTCGCAGTCCTATGCGCCGGTGGCGCCGACCTGGGGCGTCAACAACCGTTCGGTGGCGCTGCGCGTGCCGGCCGGCGACGCCAAGAACCGGCGCATCGAGCACCGGCCGTCGGGCGTCGACGCCAATCCCTACCTGATCGCGGCAACGGTGCTGGCCGGCATCATCAAGGGTCTGGACGAAGGCCTCGACCCCGGCCCTGAAACCACTGGGAATGGCTATGAAGCCGCTGTCACGCGCACGACCATGCCGGTCGACTGGCGCGCCGCGATCGAGGCGGCGCGGGCCTCGAGCTTCCTGAAAGAGGCGCTTGGCGAGGATCTGCATCGCACCTTCGTGGCGATCAAGCAGTCGGAGTATCTGCGCGTCGCGCGTACGGTGAGCGAGCTGGACTACCACCTCTACCTGCACGAGGTCTGAGAGACCGTTTCGAAATTCTACTCCGGCGGCCATCGATGGTGGTTTCTGCGCTTCCGATGCTCACGGACCAAATGTCCGCTGCGCTTCGGTTCTCGAAACCACCACCATATGACTCGCCAGAGCGAATTTCGAAACGGTCTCTGATTGCCCTGACGGCGGGCGGCGATCACTTTTTCGCCGCCTGCATCAAATGAGGTGGCGCTGCAGCCTTCAAGAACATATCATGAACAGATGAGCGCGCCCACCGTCCGTGAAAAGCTGGCAATCCTGTCTGACGCCGCCAAATACGACGCCTCCTGTGCTTCGTCCGGCTCGGCGAAGAAGGATTCGCTCCAATCCGGCGGTATCGGCTCCACAGAAGGCATGGGCATCTGCCATTCCTACGCGCCGGATGGCCGCTGCATTTCGCTCCTGAAAATCCTGCTCACCAATTTCTGCATTTACGATTGCAGCTACTGCATCAACCGCTCGTCATCGAATGTGCGCCGCGCCCGCTTTAGCATCGACGAGGTGGTGCAGCTGACCATGGACTTTTATCGGCGCAACTACATCGAAGGCCTGTTCCTGTCCTCCGGCGTCATCCGTTCGCCCGACGAGACCATGGCCGAAATGGTGGAAGTGGCGCGGCGGCTGCGGCTGGACGAAAAATTCTCCGGCTATATTCATCTGAAGACCATTCCGGAAAGCTCGGCCGAACTGGTCGAGCAGGCCGGGCTCTACGCCGATCGGCTGTCTATCAACGTCGAACTGCCGACCGATGAGGGCGTCAAGAAACTGGCGCCGGAGAAGAAGCCGGAAACGATCCGGCTTTCCATGGCGAACCTGCGCCGGAAGATGGAGGAAAAAGCCGAGCCGACGCTGAGGACCAAGAAGCGCGAACGCTTTGCGCCCGGAGGTCAGTCGACGCAGATGATTGTCGGCGCCGACAAAACATCCGACGACGGCATTTTGCACACCAGCGCGCGGCTCTATGGCAGCTATCACCTGCGGCGCGTCTATTATTCCGCCTTCAGCCCGATCCCGGATTCGTCATCGTCGCTGCCGCTGCAAAAACCGCCGCTGATGCGCGAGCACCGGCTCTATCAGGCCGACTGGCTGATGCGTTTCTACGGCTTTTCGCAGCCGGAAATCCTCGCCGGCAGCAGCGACGGCATGCTCGATCTCGCCATTGACCCCAAGCTCGCCTGGGCTTTGCGCAATCGGGCGAGGTTTCCCGTCGACATCAACCGCGCCGACCGCGAAGCGCTGCTGCGGGTTCCGGGTCTGGGCACCAAGGTGGTGGCGAAGATCCTTGAAACCCGCCGCCACCGACGCATGCGGCTGGAAGATGTCGGACGGATCTGCCATTCGATCGCCAAGCTGAGGCCCTTCATCATCGCCGAAGGCTGGTCGCCGGGCGGACTCACCGACAAGACAGGCCTGCGCGACACGATCGTAAAGTCCTGCGAACAACTGTCGCTGTTTTGACCATGCAGCCGGCTCAGCTCGACCTTGCCCGATACACTGTCCGGCTAGCGAGCCAGACCGATTTCGCCGGTTGGCGCGATGCGGCACGGCGTCTGGCGCTGAATGAGGTCCGGCCTGAGGATATTAGTTGGGGTGTCGGGTCCGACGCCAATGATCCTCAAGATGCCTTGCCGGCGGTGCCAGAGGACGCGCAGCTTACCGTCCCGCGCGAGTTCATCGCCCATGCCGAAACCGCCTTCTGCCACTCCGACCCCGGCCGGTTTGCCTTTCTCTACTGGATGCTTTGGCGCCTGCGCACCGAGCCGAAACTGCTGGCGATCGCATCCGATCCCGACACCAGGCGGCTCGAAGCCATGGAAAAGGCGGTGCGGCGCGACAGCCATAAGATGCATGCCTTCGTACGCTTCCGGAAGATCGGCGACGGCGAGAACGAGCGCTACGTCGCCTGGTTCGAGCCGGAGCATTTCATTGTCGAGCGCAACGCGGATTTCTTCGTCCGGCGGTTCACCGGCATGCGCTGGACCATTCTGACGCCCTATGCCTCCGCCGACTGGAACGGCGAAAGGCTGGCGATCGGGCCGGGTGCGGCCAAGGGCGATGCACCCGATCAGGACGACACCGAGGCGTTGTGGCGGACCTATTTCGAAAACATCTTCAACCCGGCGCGGCTCAAGGTGAAGGCGATGCAGAAGGAGATGCCGAAGAAATATTGGCGGAACCTTCCCGAGGCCTCGCTCATTCCAGATCTGATCGCAGGAGCGGACGAGGCCGCCAGGGATATGATTGCCAGACTGCCGACAACGCCGGCGCCGCACCACGCCAAGCTGCAGGCAAGACATTGGCCGAAGCCCGAGCCGGCCGAGGCGCCGGATGAAGACGATGCCAAGACGATTTCCGATTTGCGCGAGGCTGCAAAGGGTTGTCGTCGCTGCCCGCTCTGGCGCGACGCGACACAGACCGTGTTCGGCGAGGGGCCGGATGACGCCAAAGTGGTCTTCGTCGGCGAACAACCTGGCGATCAGGAAGATCTCGCCGGCAAACCTTTTGTCGGGCCAGCGGGCAAAGTGTTCGATGCGATTCTCGATGACGCAGGCGTCGACCGGCAAAAAGTCTACGTCACCAACGCCGTCAAGCACTTCAAGTTTGAGCCGCGCGGCAAGCGCCGCATCCACTCGAAGCCAAATACCGGCGAAGTCCAGGCCTGCCGCTGGTGGATCGGCCGGGAGCTTGAGCTGATCAAGCCGGACCTCGCCGTGGCGCTTGGGGCAACGGCGGCGTTGTCGCTGCTGGGCAAGGCCATTGCCGTGACGAAAATGCGCGGCCAGTTGATCGAACGCGAGGATGGCTTGCGCGTGTTCATCACCATCCACCCCTCCTTTATCCTGCGCATTCACGAGCCGACGGACAAGGAGGCTGAGCGCGAGCGGTTCCTAAAGGATATGAAAGAGGTGAAGCGGCTGATGGGGTCGTGAGATGAGCGAAAGCCTCAGCGACGAAGCTGAGTTGCTTCAGCCAATCACCTACGGTCGTGAATCCAACGTTGGAAACTTCGGCCGCCACGGCCGAATTAACTGATCAGGATTGCCCTCAGATCATTCACATTCGTACCCGTCGGCCCCGGCACGAACAGATCGCCGATCGCGTTGAACGCCGTCCAGGCATTGTTGCCGGCCAGCATCGCCTTGGCGTCGACGCCGGCGGCACGCATGCGCGAGACGGTCGAGCCATCGGCAAAGGCGCCGGCATTGTCTTCCGAGCCATCGATGCCGTCGGTATCGGCGGCCAGTGCATGAATACCTTCCGCGCCGCTGATGCCGATGGCAAAGGCGAGCAGGAATTCGGAGTTGCGGCCGCCCTTGCCCCTTTTTCCGTCAACAGGGGCCCGCAAGGTCACGGTCGTCTCGCCGCCGGACAGGATCAGCACCGGCTTTTTGAACGGCCGGTTGCGCGTCGCCACTTCGCGCGCAATGGCTGCATGCACGCCACCGACCTCGCGCGCCTCGCCCTCGATGGAATCGGAGAGGATGACGGCTTCGATGCCCTGCCGTTTTGCCTCAGCGGCTGCCGCTTCCAGCGACACGCCAGCCGAGGCGATCAGGTGCACTTCATTGCGTGAAAAGCGCTGGTCATCCAGATCTGGCGCATCGGCCTCTGGCGAGTTGATGTGCGCCATGACGGCGTCGGGCAGTTTCATGCCGTAGGCCGCTATCGAGGCCAGCGCATCGGCGCGGTTGCCGGAGTCGGGCACGGTCGGGCCGGAGGCCACCAGCGCCGGGTTGTCGCCGGGAATGTCAGAGACAACCAGTGATACCAGTTTGGCCGGCCAGGCGGCAGCTGCCAGCCGGCCGCCCTTGATGGTCGAGAGATGCTTGCGGATTGTGTTCATCGCCGCGATCGGCGCGCCGGAGGCAAGCAGCGCCTCGTTGACGGCGATTTCGTCGGCGAGCGTCAGGCCGGCGGCAGGCGACGGCAGCAGCGCCGATCCTCCGCCCGATATCAGCGCCACTACCAGGTCGTCCGCAGTCAGCCCTTGCACCTTTTCGAGCAGGCGCCGCGACGCCTCAAGACCGGCAGCGTCCGGTACCGGATGTGCCGCCTCGATGATTTCGATGCGCTCGCATCTGGCGCCATAGCCGTAGCGGGTGACGACCAGCCCTTCGATTGGGCCATCCCACACCTTCTCGAACGCGGCCGCCATCTGCGCCGAGCCCTTGCCGGCGCCAATGACAATGGTACGGCCCTTGGGCCTGGCCGGCAGATGATCCCTGATGGTCCGTTCAGGATCGGCAGCGGCAACAGCGGCATTGAAGATCGAGATGAGAAAGGATTTGGGATCGAGCACGGTTATCCTTGGCCGTAACTGGCGGTTTTCAAAATGAGCAAACGTTGGCGCTGCCCCTCACCCTCACCCCGTGAAAGACGGGGAGAGGGGATCGCCAGCGCTCGAGCTTGTCCTTTCTCCCGTCACTATACGGGGAGAAGGTGCCGGCAGGCGGATGAGGGGCAGCGCCAACGTCACGATTTACCTTCCGGCGGCAGCGCCAATTGTGTCCGATCGAGGCCGAGATGATCGCACAGTGCATCGACGACGACGCCATGATCCTGGCGTTCCGGCAGGCCGGAGACGGCGATGACGCCAATGACGCCGGCACCCTTTACAGTCACCGGAAACCCGCCGCCGGCCAGTACGTAATCAGCAATATCCAGCCCCTCGCCGACCTTGAAGGTGCGGTCCGGTCGCTGCTGTTCCAGCACCAGACGATAGGTGCTCCTGAGGTAGCGCTTGACCACATTGATCTTGCGTCGTGCCCAGTCGGGGTTGGAGGCGTTTGAACCGGGCATCGCGGCATAAAACAGCGGCCGATCCCACAGCCTGATATCGACAATGATGGGCAGCTTTTCGGCCAGCGCCCGCTCGCGGATCGCCGCGCCGACCTTGAAGGCGACGGCCTCGTCGAAGGCCGGGAAGACCAGCGTCTCTTCCTGTTTCTGGATCAGAGCGATGTCGTCCGCGGCGGCCATTTTTGTTCTCCGAAATCGTCACAAATCGTGTGTACGACAAGCTCCGCCCGGTCAAGGTCTCGTCGCGGTGGTGGTCTTGCCCCGCCAGGGTCGCCCCCCACTCCTTCGAGCTTCTCTCGACACCTCTCCCCCGATCGACGGGGTAGAGGAAGGGCGCCAAGCTGTCCGAACCGGCGCCCGTCCTCCGAAGCAAAGGCTCCCTTCCTCACCCTCGGAGGGGGATAGGTGGCGCCGCGAAGCGGCGACGGAGTGGGGGAACCACTTGGCAACCAGGCGCAATCATCATCTTGTCCCGCGCGGATGATGGGTCCTAACCGGCGATTATATCACTCTTGGCAGGCCGCCCCGCGACATAGACCTCGCGCACCGCGCGGTCGTCGCCCAGCGTCTGCAGCAGGAACAGCTCCTCCGCCAGCGTCTCCACAGTCTCCATCCTCAGCCGCATCGCCGGTGTGGCGCGGGCGTCGAGCACGGTGATATCCGCGTCGGTGCCTTCATCCAGCGTGCCGACCTTCTCCGCCATAGACAGCGCCTCGGCATTGCCACGCGTTAATTGCCAGAAGGACTGGAACGGGTTCAGCTTTTCGCCAGTCAGCGCGATCACCTTGTAGCCCTCGTCCATGGTGCGCAGCATCGAATAGTTGGTGCCGCCGCCGACATCGCTGGCCGCGGCGATGCGCAGCGGCTTGTCGCGGCGCCGAAAGCGCTGGTAATCGAACAGGCCGGAGCCGAGGAACAGGTTCGAGGTCGGGCAGAACACCGCCACCGAGCCTGAGTCCGACAGCGCATCGGCCTCGCGTTCCGAGAGATGGATGCAGTGGCCGAACAGGCTCTTTGGCCCCAGCAGGCCATACTGCTCGTAGACATCGGTGTAGTCGCGCGCCTGCGGATAGAGTTTTTGCGTGAAGGCGATTTCGGCGTGGTTTTCCGACAGATGCGTCTGCATATGCAGATCGGGATGCTCGCGGCAGAGCGCGCCCGACATCTCCAACTGTTCGGGCGAAGAGGTGATGGCGAAGCGCGGCGTGATCGCATAAAGCTGGCGGCCCTTGCCGTGCCATTCCGCAATCAGCGCCTTGGTGTCGTCATAGCCCGATTGCGGTGTGTCGAGCACGCCTGCCGGCGCGTTGCGGTCCATCATCACCTTGCCGGCAATGTTGAGCATGCCGCGCGCGTGCGATTCGGCAAAGAACGCCTCGGCCGAGGCCTTGTGCACCGAGCAATACGCGGCGACCGTCGTCGTGCCGTGGCGCACCATTTCATCCAAAAACAGCCGCGCGATGCGGCGGCCGTGCTGGGCATTTGCGAATTTGGTCTCTTCGGGAAAGGTGTAGGTGTTCAGCCAGTCGAGCAGTTCGGCGCCATAGGAGGCGATGACCTGCATCTGGGGAAAATGCGCGTGCGCGTCGATGAAGCCTGGCAGCAACAGATGCGGCCGATGATCGATCTTTTTCGCACCGTCGCCAGCCTGCCTTTCCACATCAGCGTAGGCGCCGGCGGCAACGATTCGGCCATCGCGGATCAGCAGGCCGCCATCCTCCTCATAGCGCCAGGCGGCATGGTCGGTGATGGCTTCGGGCAAGCGCAAAAAGCTCAGCGTGCGGCCGCGCAGAAGTGTCGAAGTCATGCTTATTTCCCTGCGCCTTCGAACCAGGCGACCAGCAGCGCCCGTTCCTTGTCGCTGATCTGGGTGACGTTGGCGGGCGGCATGGCGTGGCTGCGCCCGGCCTGCAAATAGATTTCACGCGCATGCTCGGCAATGCCGGCGTCGGTGTCGAGCATCACGCCCTTCGGCGCATGGTAGATGCCTTCATAGACCGGCTCGGCCGTATGGCACATCGAGCAGCGGCCAAGCACGGTGTCGCGCACCGCCGGGAAATGCGACGAGGCGATATAGACTTCGGCCGCGGCGGATGCCTTGGGCTCGCCGGTCAGTATTTTCGGCGCTGTCGACAGCCACATGATGATGACGAATAGCACCGCAGCCGCCATCCAGGTCCAGTGGGGGTTGCCGGCACGCTTATGCACGGTGTTGAAATAGTGCCGGATCAAGACGCCGATGATGAACACCAGCGAGGCGATGACCCAGTTGAACTCCGTCGCAAACGCCAGCGGATAGTGGTTCGACAGCATCAGGAACAGCACGGGCAGCGTCAGGTAATTGTTGTGCAGCGAGCGCTGCTTGGCGATCTTGCCGTATTTCGGGTCGGGCTTGCGGCCGGCAATCAGGTCGGCGACGACGATCTTCTGGTTTGGAATGATCACCATGAAGACATTGGCCGACATGATCGTGGCGGTGATGGCGCCGAGATGCAGGAAAGCGGCGCGGCCGGTGAACAGATGCGTCAGCCCCCAGGCGATGAACACCAGCACGCCATAGAGCACCAGCATCAGTCCGGTGTCACTTTTGCCGAGCGGCGACCGGCAGAGCAGATCGTAGACAACCCAGCCGACGCCGATCGTCGCCATCGACAGCAGGATGCCCACGGGAACCGACATGGACAGAACATTGGGGTCGATCAGGAACAAATCGGCGCCGGCATAGTAGACCACGCACAGCATGGCGAAGCCGGACAACCATGTGGCGTAGGATTCCCACTTGAACCAGGTCAGGTGTTCCGGCATTTCGGCCGGCGCCACCAGATATTTCTGGACGTGGTAGAAGCCGCCGCCATGCACCTGCCATTCCTCGCCGAATGCGCCGGCCGGCATGCCGGGGCGCTGGCGCAGCCCAAGGTCGAGCGCGACGAAATAGAAGGACGAGCCGATCCAGGCGATGCCGGTGACGACGTGCAGCCAGCGCACGGCGAAACTCAGCCAGTCCCAGAAAATCGCGAAATCCATCATTTGAAATCGTCCCTGCCGATCGGCTGACTTTACGGTGTCGGGCGCAAACGAAAAGAGGCGAGGTGTACGATGACTTTCAAAAAAAAATGGAAAATACTAGGCTGACCACGTACGCCGCCACATAAAGAGCCACGAATGGCCTATCTCGACAACATCGCCGTCTTCGTCCGCGTCGTCGAGCTTGGCAATCTCTCGGCGGCAGGCCGCGACATGCGCATTTCGCCGGCGGTCGCCTCCAACCGCATCAAGGAGCTGGAAAAACACCTCGGCGTGCGGCTGTTCAACCGCACCACACGGCAATTGATGCCGACGGAGCATGGCACGGTGTTCTACTCCGGCGCCAAGCAGGTGCTGGAGGCGATCACCGAGGCGGAAGCCGCGGTCTCGGCTCTTTCCGGCCAACCGCGCGGCACCATCAAGGTGACCGCACCGCTCGGCCTCGGACGGCGGCTGGTGGCGTCGGGCATTCCGGATTTCCACGACAAATACCCCGATATCGAGGTGCGGCTGAGGCTCTCCGACCACAATATCGACATCATGAAGGAAGGCATCGACGTCGCCTTCAAGCTCGGCATCATCGAGGATTCCAGCCTGCGGATGCGCGGCATCATGGAATGTGAACGCGTGCTGGTGGCGGCACCGAAATATCTCGAAGCGCGCGGCGAGCCGGTGGAGCCACAGGAGCTGATCGGCAAGAAGCACGACTGCCTGATGCTGCGCTATTCCGGGGCGCGCGAATATGTCTGGACGCTGCAGACGCCGTCCGGCCCGCAGAAATTCGAGGTGCACGGCCCCTACGACACCGACGATGGCGATGTGCTGACCGGCTGGGCGCTGTCGGGCCGCGGCATCATCAACAAGCCGCGGTTCGAAGTGGAACCTTTCATCCGCGACCGGCGGCTGCAGGTCATCCTGGCCAGCACACCGCCAACGCCGGTGCAGTTCGCCGCCGTCTATCCACACAAGAAGCTCCAGGATCCAAAGGTGCGGCTGCTGCTCGACTTCATGGCCGAGCGTTGCCAGCGGCTGATCAAGGATTTGCTGGCCGGCAAGTGAGGGGCTGTTGGCCCAGTCGCCAGGATTGTCTTACAAGCAGGTGACCTTAGGTTCGCATACGCCGCCCTATGATCGATGGTCCCATGCCGACTGACCAGCAAGCCACAATGCATCTTGCCGTTTCGCCCAACATTGCTTGCGGGCAGCCGCTCGGGTTTAGCGATCTGGCCGGCTTTGCCAAGCAAGCGGAAGCGGCGGGGCTGGACATGATTGTCCTCGATGATTCCGCGCCGAACAGCGCCGGGTCGAGTTCTTTCGAAGCGACGACCTTGCTGGCGGCGCTGGCGACGATGACAAGTCGGATCGGCCTTGTCGCTGCAGCCTCGACGGTCGCTCACCAGCCGTACAATCTGGCGCGCCGTTTTGCTTCGCTCGACATCATCAGCCATGGCCGCGCCGGCTGGCACGCGACCATGGCGCAGGCGCCAGGGGAAGCCGCCAATTTCAGCCGGCCGGATGGATTTTCCGACGATGTGTTCCGCCGCCGCACGCAGGAATACATCGGCATCGTTCAGCGCCTGTGGCAGGGCTGGGATGCCGACGCGCTGCTGTTCGACAAGATCGGCGGCCGCTTCCACGATCCCGAAAAAATGCACCTGCTCGACCACAAGGGCGAATTTTTCTCCGTGCGCGGGCCGCTGAACGTCGCGCGCTCGCCGCAGGATACGCCGGTGCTGGTGCTGTCCGGCCTGTCCGAGGCCGACCTGGATATGGCCGCCCGCACCGCCGATGTCGTCCTGCTGGACAGACCCACAAAGGACCCCAAGGCGCGCCATGACGATCTCAAGCGCCGCGTTGTGGCCTGCGGACGCGATCCGGGTGCGGTCAAGCTGCTGCTGAACGTTGGCGCAGATGTCGCTGCCAACGCGCTCGAAACATGGTTCAGCTCGCAAAGCTGCGACGGGTTCAACATCGCAATACCGCCTGCGGCGATTGACGGTTTCATCGGCCGCGTGCTGCCGGAATTGCAGCGCCGCGGCCTCATCCGCCCGGATTATCCCGGCACCACCTTGCGCTCTCATCTCAGACTTGCCGGAGGAGCGCAATGACCCGCCAGATGAAGCTTGGCGCCTTCCTGTGGGCGACGGGCCACCACATCGCCGCCTGGCGTCACCCCAAGGCGCATGTTACTGCAGGCATCGACATCGATCATTACATCCGGCTGGCGCGCACGGCGGAAGCGGCGAAGTTCGACATGGTGTTCTGCGAGGACGCCGCCGGTCTGCGCGAAGCCAATATCGGCATCGCCAGCCAGACCTCACGCTCGATCGGCTTCGAGCCGATCAGCCTGCTGTCCGCGCTCGCCGTGCAGACCAGCGGCATCGGCCTCGTTTCGACGGCGTCGACCAGCTACAACGAGCCCTACGGTCTGGCGCGCACCTTTCTGTCGCTCGATCATCTGAGTGGTGGCCGGGCTGGCTGGAACCTGGTGACGTCGGCCAGCCCCATCGAAGCCGCCAATTTCGGCGCGATGGGCCTGAAACCCCATGCCGACCGCTACGAGCGGGCGCGCGAATTCGCCGAGGTGGTATCAGGACTTTGGCAAGGCAGTGGCTTTCACGGTCACAACGGCCAGAGCTTTTCGGTGCGCGACCCGCTCGACCTGCCGCGCTCGCCGCAGGGCGCGCCGGTGATGGTGCAGGCCGGCGCCTCGGATGTCGGCCGCGACCTTGCCGCCCGCACCGCCGACGTGGTGTTCACGGCGGCGCAGACCCTCGAGGAAGCCAAGGCCTTTTACGACGACCTCAAGGGCCGTATGGCGGCCTATGGGCGGGAACCCGACGACATCAAGATCATGCCCGGCGTCTCCCCGGTGGTGGCAGACACCGAGGCCGAAGCGCGGGAGAAACAGGAGGAATTGCAGGCGCTGATCCCCGACGATGTCGGCGTGGCGCTGCTGTCCAGCTATCTCAGCATCTCCGATCTCGGGACCTATCCGATCGACGGACCGATGCCCGAACTGCCGGAGACCGAGGGCATGAAAAGCCGCCAGGCGCTGGTCATCCAACAATCGCGCCGCGACGGCCTGTCGATCCGCCAGCTTGCGCGCCATTTCGCCGGCGCACGTGGCCATTGGCGTATCGTCGGCACGCCGGCGCAGATCGCTGACGAATTGCAGGCGCGGTTCGAGGGCGGCGGCGCGGACGGCTTCAACGTCATGCCGTCATACTTCTCCGGCGAGCTCGATGCCTTTGCCACGCTGGTGGTGCCGGAACTGCAGCGGCGCGGACTGTTCCGTCGGGAATACGAAGGCAGCACCTTGCGAGATCATCTCGGCCTGAAGCGGCCTGCTTAGCCGCGCCGAAGCTTAGCCGGCCATCATCTTGTGCTGGACTTCATGGTCGGCATTCGGCGCGGTGTTGTGAACGACCAGTGCCGTCATGATCTCGGCTGCCGCGAGCGCCGCGATCACCGGCGGGCGCTTGTCCCTGACGGCGTCGCCGCCGATCGGGGAGACGAGGCGGGCCAACTCAGCCTCCGTGCCATCCGTCGATTTCAGGAACCAGTTCCTGAACGTCGCTCTCTTGGTTTTCGAGCCGATCATGCCGACATAGGCCGCGTCGTCGCGCTTCAGCGCCTCGGCGACGATGAGGAAATCCAGCGCATGGTCGTGGGTTAGGATGGCGAAGGCGGTGCCGGCGGGAGCGTTTCGCACCTCGGCCTCGGGCATCGGCGTCAGCCGCCTCTCGACCGTCTCCGGCATGTCTTCCAGCGCTTCGGCCCGCGTCTCAATGACGACGCCATGCACGGGAAGAAGTGCTACCGTCGCGGCCAGCGCCTGGCCGACATGGCCGCCGCCGAACATATAGACATGCGGCAGGTGGGCTTCCTCGGCTTCTGCGGCCGCGATCAGCTCGGCAGTAAGCGCGGCATCGACGATACGGATCAAGACTTCGACGCGCCCGCCGCAGCACTGGCCGATCTCGGGGCCCAGCGGCACGTCAAGCGTGGCGCAGACTTCGTCGAAGCTGATGCGGGCTTCTTTACCCTCCCCCTTGTGGGGAGGGTCGGTGAGCGGACGCCGTGTGGCGGCGTCAGCGAAACGGGGTGGGGGTGGCTTGGCACGATCGTCCGCGGGGGCCCCCCCCCGGGGGGGGGGGGGGGGGGGCGGGGGGGCGCGGGGGGGGGGCGGGGGGTCTGCTGGCGGGGGGGGGGGGGGGCGCCCGCCCCCCCCCCCCCCCCCCCCCCCCGCGCCGCGCCCCCCCCCCCCTACCCCCCCCAAACGGGGGAGGGTGAAGACCCCACCAT